>NZ_RCNW01000012.1:0-2196 GCF_004307605.1 Pseudomonas sp. Sample_24 | reverse complement strand
TCCTCGCATTGACCGCTGCTTGCTCATCGAAGGAAGTCGTAGACGAAAACCTGAGTGAAGTCGAGTTGTACCAACAGGCTCAAGCCGACCTGGACAACAACAGCTACACCAGCGCCACCGCCAAGCTGAAGGCTCTGGAATCGCGTTATCCGTTCGGTCGTTATGCCGATCAGGCTCAACTCGAGCTCATCTACGCCAACTACAAGAACGCGGAACCCGAGGCTGCAAAAGCCGCTGCGGAGCGCTTCATTCGTCTGCATCCGCAGCACCCGAATGTCGATTACGCTTATTACCTCAAGGGCCTGACTTCTTTCGATCAGGACGTTGGTCTGCTGTCGCGCTTCCTGCCGCTGGACATGACCAAGCGTGACCCGGGTGCCGCGCGCGACTCCTACAACGAGTTCGCCCAGCTGACCAGCCGCTTCCCGAACAGCCGCTACTCGCCTGACGCCAAGCAGCGCATGATCTACCTGCGCAACCTGCTGGCAGCCTACGAAATCCACGTTGCCGACTATTACCTGACCCGTCAGGCCTATGTCGCTGCGGCAAACCGTGGGCGCTATGTGGTGGAAAACTTCCAGGAAACCCCATCGGTCGCCGACGGCCTGGCGGTGATGACCGAGGCCTACCAGCGTCTGCATCTCGACGAACTGGCCGCCACCAGCCTTGAAACCCTGAAACTCAACTACCCGAACCACCCATCGTTGGTGGACGGTCAGTTCGTACCGTCGGTTGACGAAGCCGACAACCGTTCGTGGCTGAGCAAGGCCACCCTGGGCCTGATCGAATCCCGTCCGCCGCTGCCGCCGGGAGAAACCCGCGCCAACCAGGACGTGCAGAAGCAGTTCCAGGACGCGAAGGATGCCATTCCGAACGAACTCAAGCCTAAAGACGCAGATGGCGAAGTGATCGAGGAAGAGGAACACGAAGCTGAAGGCAACAACGAAGACCGTTCGTGGTTCAGCTACATGACCTTCGGCGTGTTCGACTGACACGACCGGCGGTACAAAAGGGAGACGCTTGAGTCTCCCTTTTTTATTGGGTTTTTTTTGTGGTTGGCGAATGCGCTGTGCGCCTGTCATGTCCCCGGCTAAACTGCCTGTTCATCAGCCAATAAAGCAGCTCATCATGCTTCGTATACTCTTCTGGATCGCCGTGATTGCCGCCGCGGTGTGGTTCTGGCGCAAGTACAAGGGCCAGGCCTCCTCTCCCAAATCCAATGCCGAGCTGGAAGCAGCGCCAATGGTCCGTTGTGCTCATTGCGGTGTGCACCTGCCACGCGATCGCGCACTGAACCTTCAACAACAGTGGTATTGCAGCCAGGCTCATCTTGAGCAAGGCCCCGGTTCCAGTGATCGCTGAGGCATCCAGTCACAGCGACAAGCAGGCCCAGCGCCTGCTGCGCCTCTATCATCTCTACCGTTTAAGCGTCGGCATCATCCTGGTGCTGCTGATCTCCAGCAACATGGATAACCGGTTGCTGACGTCAGCCAACGACGATTTACTGCGCATTGGCAGTTGGTTGTACCTGGTGCTGAATATTGTGCTGGTGGTCTTCTTCGAGAACACCCGTCGACCGGCACAACTGTTCAGCCTGGCACTGCTCGATATCTTTCTGCTGTGCGGCCTGTTCTACGCCGGCGGCGGTGTGGCGAGCGCCATCGGCAACTTGCTGATCGTCTCGGTGGCCATCAGCAATACCTTGTTGCGAAGGCGCATCGGCCTGTTGATTGCCGCCCTCGCAGCGATCGGCATCGTCGGTTCAAGCTTGCTGTTGAATTTCAGCCATCGCGCCAGTCCCAACGACTATTTGCAAGTCAGTACCCTCGGCGCCCTGTGTTTTGCCGCAGCGTTGCTGGTACAGGGCCTGGCCCGACGCCTGGAAGTCAGCGAAACGCTGGTGGAGCAGAAGGCCAGCGAAGTCATCGGCCTCGAAGCACTCAACGCGCTGATCCTGCAACGCATGCGCACCGGCATCCTGGTGCTCGACGATCAGCGCCGAGTGCAATTGGCCAATCACAGCGCCTTGACCCTGCTGGGTTTTGATCGCCTTGAAGGCCGACTGATCGACGAGCTCCTACCGTCGCTCGTCGAGCGTCTGCACCTGTGGCTCAACAACCCGACGCTGCGCCCCCAGAGCCTTAAAATCGCCAGCAGCGGCATGGAGCTGCAACCCAGTTTCATTGCTCTGGACCC
>NZ_RCNW01000041.1:0-2210 GCF_004307605.1 Pseudomonas sp. Sample_24 | reverse complement strand
CAGACCAAAAACCTGCTGGTGAGCTACGACATCAATCCGCTGGGCTTCTTCTGATTCAGCGCGATACCGCGTAACGGCTATCGCGGGCAAGCCTTGCTCCTACAGACCGCGCAAATCTGTAGGAGCCGGCTTGCTGGCGATGGCATCCGCAAACACACCGCAAATCATCGCCCTGCCGCCCTGGCACGGGCTTTGCGTGCCCGCATTACACGCAACCGCAGCGCCCGAAAGTCCACAAGCTCAAAAAAAACCAGAGAGGACTTATGACTATTCCTTCCACACAGCTCAAACCCACACTCGGCACCCTGCATTTATGGGGCATTGCCGTCGGCCTGGTGATTTCCGGCGAGTACTTCGGCTGGAGTTATGGCTGGGGCACCGCAGGAACGCTGGGGTTTCTCGTCACCGCACTGATGGTGGCGACGATGTACACCTGCTTCATCTTCAGTTTTACCGAATTGACCACGGCGATTCCCCACGCAGGCGGGCCATTTGCCTACAGCCGCCGGGCCTTCGGCGAGAAAGGTGGATTGATCGCCGGTATCGCCACCCTGATTGAATTTGTCTTTGCGCCCCCGGCCATCGCCATGGCCATCGGTGCCTACCTCAACGTGCAGTACCCGGAACTGGACCCGAAGCTCGCGGCAGTCGGCGCCTACTTCATCTTCATGACCCTCAATATCCTCGGTGTCGGTATCGCGGCTGCCTTTGAATTAGTGGTCACCGTGCTGGCTGTCGCCGAACTGCTGGTGTTCATGGGCGTGGTTGCGCCAGGGTTCAGCTTCAGCAACTTCGTGCTCAACGGCTGGTCGGGTTCCAATGAGTTCACGATAGCGTCGATTCCCGGCATTTTCGCGGCCATTCCCTTCGCCATCTGGTTCTTTCTCGCCATTGAAGGCGCGGCCATGGCGGCCGAAGAAGCCAAGGACCCAAAACGCACGATTCCCCGCGCTTACGTCAGCGGCATTCTGACCCTGGTGTTCCTGGCCATCGGTGTGATGGTGATGGCCGGGGGTGTCGGCGACTGGCGTCAACTGTCGAACATCAACGACCCGCTGCCCCAGGCCATGAAAGCCGTGGTCGGCAACAATTCGACCTGGATGCACATGCTCGTGTGGATCGGCCTGTTCGGCCTGGTGGCTAGTTTCCATGGGATCATTCTTGGCTACTCGCGACAGTTCTTCGCCTTGGCCCGCGCCGGCTACCTGCCACGTGGTCTGGCCAAGCTTTCGCGGTTCCAGACCCCGCATCGGGCGATTCTCGCCGGTGGCGTGATCGGCATCGCCGCCATCTACAGCGATGGCCTGGTCAACCTGCAGGGCATGACACTGACGGCCGCGATGATCACCATGTCGGTATTTGGCGCGATCGTGATGTACATCATCAGTATGCTGAGCCTGTTCAAGCTGCGTAAAACCGAGCCGAACCTGGAACGCACCTTCCGTGCACCGGGCTATCCGATCGTACCGGGAATCGCCCTGTTTCTGGCGGTGGTGTGCCTGGTGGCGATGGCCTGGTTCAACACGTTGATCGGCCTGGTGTTCCTTGGTTTCATGGCCGCTGGATACCTGTATTTCCAGCTGACCGCACGGCAACGTTCAGAGGCACCGACGGACGCTATGCTCGAAGGTATCTGAATGCACCGACGCCGGGCGCACGCCCTATTTGTGAGCGCCCGATTCCTGTAGGAGCGAGACTTGCCCGAAGGGCATGATGCGGTGTGACTGAAACGCTGTGTAATCGTTTTTCGCGGGCAAGCCTCGCTTCTACGGGTCATCAATTAACCAGGAGGACAGCATGGCCGTTTATGTCCATTGCGTCGGCGCCCAGACCTATCGCTTCGATAGCCTCAAGGAAGTGATGGCCAAGGCCAGCCCGGCGCGGTCCGGGGACTTCCTGGCCGGTGTCGCCGCGCTCAATGATGGCGAACGCGTCGCCGCGCAAATGGCGCTGGCTGACATCCCGCTCAGCCACTTCCTGCAGGAAGTGCTGGTTCCCTACGAGGACGATGAAGTCACCCGCCTGATCATCGACACCCACGACAAGCAGGCTTTCGCCGTCGTCAGCCACCTCACCGTCGGCGGCTTTCGCGACTGGTTGCTCAGTGATGCCGCCGACGAACAGGTCCTGCGCGCCCTCGCCCCCGGCCTGACCCCGGAAATGGCCGCGGCCGTGTCAAAGATCATGCGCGTGCAGGATCTGGTGCTGGT
>NZ_RCNW01000446.1:0-17257 GCF_004307605.1 Pseudomonas sp. Sample_24 | reverse complement strand
GGCGCGGCGGGGTGGCGAGGTTATACCAGAGCCAGTCGGCCTCGGCCACGTGATGACCGGCCTCCTGGACCTGGACCAGCCAGGGTTCGATGGACAACTGGAAATGGCTGAAGGTGTGCACCAGGCTCGGCAGCGATTGCTGTGCGCCCAGTTCCAGCGAGTGCTGCGAAGCCAAGTGTTGCAGGTCATCGAGGTCGTCGAGTTCCGGCAGGCTCCACAAACCGCCCCACAGACCGGTAGAAGGGCGACGGTAAAGCAGGATCGCGCCTTCGCCGTTGGCGAGCATCGGCATCAGCGTGCGTTTCTGCGGGATGGCTTTGCGTGGCTTGGGTATCGGGTAGCGTGTTTCCAGGCCGAGCATGTGCGCTTCGCAACCTTTCTCCAGCGGACACAGCAGGCAGCTGGGTTTGCTGCGGGTGCAGAGCGTCGCGCCGAGGTCCATCATCGCCTGGGTGTAGGCATTGACCCGATCATGTGGCGTAAAGCGCTCAGCGTTCGCCCAGAGCTGTTTTGCGACCTTCGGCTCGCCCGGGTAACCCTCTTGCGCGGTAAAACGCGCCAGTACGCGTTTGACGTTGCCGTCGAGGATCGGCGCACGCAGGCCCATGCTGATGCTGGCGATTGCGCCGGCAGTGGACAGGCCGATGCCCGGCAGATCAGTGAGTTTTTCCACATCCCGGGGGAATTCGCCGCCGTATTGCTCAACGACGATCTTCGCGGTCTTCTGCAGATTGCGCGCGCGAGTGTAGTAACCCAGGCCCGTCCACAGGTGCAGCACTTCATCTTCCGGCGCAGCGGCCAGGGCTTCGACTGTCGGCAGCGAAGCCATGAACCGGTCGAAGTAGTTGAGCACGGTGCTGACCTGGGTCTGCTGCAGCATGATTTCCGAGACCCACACCCGATACGGGTTGATGTCCTGCTGCCAGGGCAAGTCATGACGGCCGTGGCGGTCGAACCAGTCCAGCACCGCCATTGAAAACTGCTCGGCTCTCATCGCTTGAACAGCCCCTTGAGCGCATCCTTGAGTTCCGGGCTGACTTTGTCGCCCAGCTTCTCGTCGATTTTTTCGCTGATGCGTTCGCCGGCCAGTTTGCTCGCAACCTGTCCCATGCGTTCGTTGTCCAGTCGGCAAGCCTTGGCACCCAGTTCCAGTGGGCCACGGCAGCGCAGCGGCCACTCGATGCCGACGAATTTCTCACCCACCTGGCAAGCCGGGTCCGGCATGTCGCTCTTGTCGCCTTCGACAATGATGCCTACGCGGTAGTCCATGCCCAGCACCCGCAGATCGATATCACCGTCACCGTTGACGGTCATGCCCGGGATGCGCACTTTCAGGTCCGGGTTACTGGCCACGCCGTTGCGGAAATTCAGGTTGCCCTTGAGTTCCTGGAACGGTGTGTCCTTGCCCCGTGGCTCGCCACTGAGGGTTTTGCGGTTGAGCGTGGCGATGCCTTTGCACAATTGCTGCTCGAGGTTGGCATTGAGCAACACCCCATTGTTGATGACGAAACTGGCGTTGCCATTGAGGGTTTCGATCAGCGCTTTCTGGCTGTTGCCGCTGCCGGTCAGGCTGCTGTTGAGCGTGACCAGGCCTTTGACCGGCGGATTCTTGCCCTGGCTTTCGAGGATTTTTTCCGCCGGTACGCGGCTGATCTGCGTCTGCAAATTCAGCACGGGCGCTTGCTGGCGCACATCGAGGGTGCCCTTGGCGTCGAAGTTACCTTCGTACAAATCACCGCGCAGGCTGGTCAGGGTAAGCAAACCGCCTTGGCCGCTGGCCTTGAGTACGGCGTTGTGGATCGGCAGTTTTTCCAGGGTCAACTGGCCAAAAGTCAGATCGGCGTCCACATCCAGCTTGCTCAGTCGTTCCACCGGCAGCAGGCGCTCGCTGCTCCAGGCTTCTTTGGTCGGCGATGGCGGCAGCGGTGTGCTGCCGGCGCCCGCCATGGCATCGGCTTCGGTGCTGGCGACTTCGGCCTGACGCACTTGCTTGGTGCTGTTGGCTTCGGCCGACTTCGGCGCCAGATAGCGGTCGACGTTGAAAGTGTCTGCCTTGAGGGTTGCACGCAACGATTGCTTGGCGAAGTCTTCGACGGCAATGCGGCCGCTGAAGGTGCTGTCATCGACTTTCAGGTTGATGTCGTCCAGGACGAGGCTGGAAGGCGTGCCCGCAAGACGGGTAGCCAGTTCCACCTTGCTCAGGCTGCCTTCGCCCATGGCCGGCAATGTCTGGCCGATGCTGTCGACGAATTTTGCCAGGTCGAACTGGGCGACCGACAGGCCACCGCTGACTTGCGGGGTCTTGTCCAGATCATTGACCTTCAACTCACCCAGCGCACGCAACTGATTGGCGGAAACCCTGATGCCGGTCCACTCGGCGACATTGGCCGCCCGGTCCAGCAACAACTGGCCTTGGGCGGCGAAGGTCATGGTTTTGCCTTGAAGTGGATCGCCCGCCACTTCACCGGACAGTTTCATGTCTTCCAGTTTGTAGCGCTGCAAAGCACGTTCGAAACGCAGTTCGCCATTGAGCTCGGTGCGCACTCGCAGAACCGGCTGGTTAGTGCCGAGGAATGCAGTGAGCTTGACTGGAATGTTGGTGGAGTCATGCACCGGGCCGGTGCTCAGCTGGATACTTTCGGCGCTGAATTGCTTGCCGGTTTTTTCGTCGTTGTACTCAACGCGGGCGTTGTTGACGGTCAGGCTGTCAATGTCCAGGCGAATCGGCTGGGCCGGTTTATCGGCCTGTGCAGTGGTTTGCGGCTCGGGTTCGCTGGTGGTCGCCGGTGCGGTGTCCGGGTTCGCAGGCTTTGGTACCTTGCCGATGTCTTCCCAGTTGCCGTGGCCATCCTTGTCGCGGTTCAGGCGCAGATTGAGACCTTCAACGCGCACGTCGCTCATCTGCACTTCGCGGCGCAGCAGTGGCAGTACGCGGACCGACAGGCCGAGCATCTGCAGGTCGGCAAACGGTTCGGTGGGCTTGGCCAGGGTCGCGACACCAGCGTCATGCAATTCAAGGCCGAGCCACGGAAAAAGGCTCCAGCCGATATCGCCATTGAGCGTCAGCTCGATGTGGGCCTTGTCGCGGGCAATCTGGCGAATCTCGTCTTTGTAGTCGTTGGGATCGAAGAGGTGGGTCAGGGCAAAGCCCAGCGCCACAATGATCAGCAACAGCCCGAGAAGTACCAGACCCAGGATTTTGCCGAACGCTTTCATGGGCGAGTCCTTGTAGTTAGTCGAATTCGAAATTTAGCCGGGGAGTATAGCGCTCCGAAAGAGACGACCGGTCAGTGATCACTCGGACCGAGTGTCGGGCGGCATGTTCAGTCGGCCGTTTGGCGATCGTCGGCAGGCGATTTCTGCACGCAAGAGATCGGATAACGTACAAAAAACTGATAGCACTTTGGTTTTTCTGTCACGTGCAAATGGTAACCTTCGCCCGTTCGTCGGTCCTTCTGCGACTTGATGCCGCACCAAAATGGAGCTTCATCGTAAAAAAACAGTCATGCGTGCGCATAAAGGCTGGGGATGAAGAGCACCTGGCGAACCATACTAATAATTGGGGGATACACAATGACCACGAGTATCGCGGCGGACGGCTACGCCGACCAGCCCGCGTTCCTGTCCAAGGAACGCATTATCGCCAAGCCCGGTTTCAACCGTTGGCTGGTGCCACCGGCCGCCTTGGCCATCCACCTCTGCATCGGCATGGCCTACGGCTTTTCGGTGTTCTGGTTGCCCTTGTCCAAGGCACTGGGTCTCAGCAAGCCGCTGGCCTGTGCGCCGGACATGAGCTTCATCGCTCAGGTTTTTTCCTCGCAATGCGATTGGCCGATCTCGATGCTCGGCTGGATCTACACCCTGTTCTTCATTTTCCTGGGTTGCTCTGCAGCGATCTGGGGCGGTTGGCTCGAGCATGCCGGACCACGCAAGGCCGGCGTTGTTTCGGCGCTGTGCTGGTGCGGCGGTCTGTTGATTTCGGCGCTGGGCATCTACACGCACCAGATCTGGCTGATGTGGATCGGCTCCGGGGTCATTGGCGGTATCGGCCTGGGCCTGGGCTACATCTCGCCGGTGTCGACCCTGATCAAGTGGTTCCCGGACAAGCGCGGCATGGCGACCGGCATGGCGATCATGGGCTTCGGCGGTGGTGCGATGGTCGGAGCGCCGTTGGCGACTGCCCTGATGAGCCACTTCGGCTCGCCAGAAGGCGTTGGCGTATGGCAGAGCTTCGTGGCGATGGCCGCGATCTACTTCGTGTTCATGATCGGTGGCGCACTGTCCTACCGCGTGCCGCCAACCGGCTGGAAGCCTGAAGGCTGGACGGCGCCTGCGAAAAAAGCGTCGAACGCCATGATCACCAACCGTCATGTACACGTGAACGTGGCATGGAAAACCCCGCAATTCCGTCTGGTGTGGCTGGTGCTGTGCCTGAACGTATCCGCAGGTATCGGCATCCTCGGCATGGCTTCGCCGCTGTTGCAGGAAGTGTTCGGCGGCAAATTGCTGGGCAACGATCTGCCGTTCGGTCAGCTGGATGCAGGTCAATTGGCTTCGATCGCCGCGATCGCCGCCGGTTTCACCGGTTTGCTGAGCCTGTTCAACATCGGTGGCCGCTTCTTCTGGGCATCGTTCTCGGACTACCTGGGCCGTAAAAACACCTACTTCGTGTTCTTTGCCCTTGGCTTTGCGCTGTACGCATTGATTCCGAATCTTGGCCACCTGGGCAACGTCGCGCTGTTCGTGGCCGCGTTCTGCATCATCCTGTCGATGTACGGCGGCGGTTTTGCCACCGTTCCTGCTTATCTCGCGGACCTGTTCGGTACGCAAATGGTCGGTGCTATCCACGGTCGCCTGCTGACCGCGTGGGCAGCGGCGGGTGTGTTGGGTCCGGTGCTGGTGAACTACCTGCGTGAATATCAGCTGAGCATCGGCGTTGAACGTGCCGCAGCTTACGACATCACCTTGTACATCCTTGCCGGCCTGCTGGTGCTGGGTTTCATCTGCAACCTGCTGGTGCGTCCGGTGGCCGACAAGTACTTCATGACCGACGCTGAACTGGCTGCCGAACAGGCGCTGGGCCACGACAAAGGTGCTGACGCCAGCACGTCGCTGGAGTGGAAAGCGGCGCCGGGCACCAAGCCTCTGGCAATTGCTGCCTGGCTGGCGGTGGGTATTCCGTTGGCGTGGGGTGTGTGGGTGACCCTGCAGAAGACGGCGGTACTGTTCCACTAAGTAAAAACGCAATACCCCTGTAGGAGTGAGCTCTGCTCGCGATACCGGTCTGACAGTCGACAGAAATGTTGAATGTGAGAGCCCTATCGCGAGCAGGCTCACTCCTACAGTTGTTTCTGATCGTTCCCACGCTCTGCGTGGGAATGCCTCCCGTGACGCTCCGCGTCACAGTCAAAGCGGACGCGGAGCGTCCAAGGCTGCACTCCCACGCAGAGCGTGGGAGCGATCAGTAGCCTGTCGTGCTTGTATGGACATGTCTACCCGCGACAGCCGGGGCTTCTGTCCGTCAGCCATATCACGTCGCGTGTTTCTGTTTCGGCCCCGCGTGCCTATAATGGATGCCTTTTTCGCCCAATGATTTTGCGGAGCTGGTGATGGCCGAACGTATGGCGTCTGTCGAGCGCGACACTCTGGAAACCCAGATCAAAGCCTCGATCAACCTGGATGGCACCGGAAAGGCCCGATTTGATATCGGTGTACCTTTTCTTGAGCACATGCTGGACCAGATCGCCCGTCACGGGCTGATCGACCTGGATATTGTCAGCAAGGGCGACCTGCATATCGATGACCACCACACCGTGGAAGACGTCGGTATCACCCTCGGCCAGGCATTTACCAAAGCCATCGGCGACAAGAAAGGCATCCGTCGCTACGGCCACGCCTACGTGCCGCTCGATGAAGCGCTGTCGCGCGTGGTGATCGATTTCTCCGGTCGCCCGGGCCTGCAGATGCACGTGCCGTACACCCGCGCTACCGTCGGCGGTTTCGACGTGGATCTGTTCCAGGAGTTCTTCCAGGGCTTCGTCAACCACGCCAACGTCACCCTGCACATCGACAATCTGCGTGGGCACAACACCCACCACCAGATCGAAACCGTGTTCAAGGCTTTCGGCCGTGCGTTGCGCATGGCCGTGGAGCTCGATGACCGTATGGCCGGGCAAATGCCATCGACCAAGGGCGTTCTGTAATGCAGACAGTCGCGGTTATCGATTACGGCATGGGCAACCTGCACTCGGTGGCCAAGGCCCTCGAGCACGTGGGTGCCGGCAAGGTGTTGATCACCAGCGATGCCAACGTGATTCGCGAAGCCGACCGGGTGGTTTTCCCCGGCGTCGGTGCGATTCGCGATTGCATGGCGGAGATCCGTCGCCTCGGGTTCGACTCGCTGGTACGTGAGGTCAGCCAGGACCGGCCTTTCCTCGGTATCTGCGTCGGCATGCAAGCCTTGCTCGACACCAGCGAAGAGAACGACGGTGTCGACTGCATCGGGCTGTTTCCGGGCGCAGTAAAGTTCTTCGGCAAAGATCTGCACGAAGACGGCGAACACCTGAAAGTCCCGCACATGGGCTGGAACGAAGTGAAGCAGAAGGTCAGTCACCCGCTGTGGCACGACATTCCGGACATGGCGCGTTTCTACTTCGTGCACAGCTACTACATCGCTGCGGCTAATGCGCGCCAGGTGGTCGGTGGTGGTCATTACGGCGTCGATTTCGCCGCAGCGCTGGCCGATGGCTCGCGTTTCGCCGTGCAGTTCCACCCGGAGAAAAGCCATACCCATGGCCTGCAATTGCTGCAGAACTTCGCTGCGTGGGACGGTCGCTGGTAAATGGCTGTCAAGAAATCCAGGCCGCCGATCCTGACCCTCACTCCCGAACAGGAGAGCGAGGCCAACAGCAAGATCAAGCGATTCATGGAAGACCGCTTTGAACTCGACCTCGGCTCGTTCGAGGCGGCTGAGATTCTTGAGTTGTTTACCCGCGAAATTGCTCCGCACTATTACAACAGGGCGATTTTCGATGTGCAGACGCATCTCAAAGAGAGGTTCGAAAGCATCGAAAGCGACCTGTGGGCGCTCGAGAAAAACTGATTTCCGAGCCAAGCTGAACATTCGAATTTGAAGGTTTGCCAGATGCTGATTATTCCCGCTATCGATCTTAAAGACGGTGCCTGTGTTCGTCTGCGCCAGGGCCGCATGGAAGATTCCACGGTGTTCTCCGATGACCCGGTGAGCATGGCTGCCAAGTGGGTGGAGGGCGGTTGCCGTCGTCTGCATCTGGTCGACCTGAACGGCGCGTTCGAAGGCCAACCGGTCAACGGCGAAGTGGTCACCGCGATCGCCAAGCGCTATCCGAACCTGCCGATCCAGATCGGCGGCGGTATCCGCTCCCTGGAAACCATCGAGCACTACGTCAAGGCTGGCGTGAGCTACGTGATCATCGGCACCAAGGCCGTGAAAGATCCAGCCTTCGTCGCCGAAGCCTGCCGCGCTTTCCCTGGCAAAGTGATTGTCGGTCTGGACGCCAAGGACGGTTTCGTCGCTACCGACGGTTGGGCTGAAATCAGCACCATCCAGGTGATCGACCTGGCAAAGCAGTTCGAAGCCGACGGCGTGTCCGCCATCGTTTATACCGACATCGCCAAAGACGGCATGATGCAGGGCTGCAACGTACCGTTCACCGCCGCGCTGGCTGCTGCCACATCGATTCCGGTCATCGCTTCCGGTGGCATCCACAATCTGGGTGACATCAAGACCCTGCTCGACGCCAAGGCGCCGGGCATCATCGGCGCGATCACCGGCCGGGCGATCTACGAAGGCACCCTCGACGTCGCTGAAGCGCAAGCTTTCTGCGACTCGTACAAAGGCTGAGGACTGACCATGGCGCTGGCCAAACGCATCATCCCTTGCCTGGACGTGGACAACGGCCGGGTGGTCAAGGGTGTGAAATTCGAAAACATCCGCGACGCCGGTGACCCGGTAGAAATCGCCCGTCGCTACGACGAGCAGGGTGCCGACGAGATTACCTTTCTCGATATCACCGCCAGCGTCGACGGCCGCGACACCACGCTGCATACCGTCGAGCGCATGGCCAGCCAGGTGTTCATTCCGCTGACCGTCGGCGGTGGCGTGCGCACCGTGCAGGACATCCGCAACTTGCTCAATGCCGGTGCGGACAAGGTTTCGATCAACACCGCTGCGGTGTTCAACCCTGAATTCGTCGGCGAAGCGGCGCAGCATTTCGGCTCACAGTGCATTGTCGTTGCCATCGATGCGAAAAAAGTTTCCGCTGCGGGCGAAACCCCGCGCTGGGAAATCTTCACCCACGGCGGTCGCAAGCCGACCGGCCTTGACGCTGTCGAGTGGGCAAAGAAGATGGAAGGCCTGGGAGCCGGTGAAATCCTCCTGACCAGCATGGACCAGGACGGCATGAAAAACGGCTTCGACCTTGGCGTGACCCGCGCCATCAGCGATGCCCTGGGCATTCCGGTGATCGCTTCCGGTGGCGTTGGCAACCTGCAGCATTTGGCCGACGGTATCCTCGAAGGTCACGCCAGTGCAGTCCTGGCGGCGAGTATTTTCCACTTCGGCGAATACACCGTTCAGGAAGCCAAGGCCTACATGGCTCATCGCGGAATCGTGATGCGCTGAACAAACCCATACAGGCCAGTGGACATCATGGCGGGCTCAAGGCACTCTTGGGCACGCCATGGATTTCGGTAGCCAGACATGCTCAAACGTCTTCGTTTTGCCCTCGCCAGTGCTTCCCTGTTGTTCGTCAGTGCGGTACACGCCGCAGACAACCCCAACACCGACATGGTGTTGCTGACGGAAAACTTCCCTCCGTACAACATGGCGAAGAACGGCAAGAATTTCGCCCAAGGCGAGAACATTGATGGCATCGCCACGGACATCGTCCGCGAAATATTCAAGCGTGCCGATATTACCTACAGCCTGACGCTGCGTTTCCCCTGGGAGCGAGTGTACAAACTCGCTCTGGAAAACCCCGGTTACGGTGCATTCGTGATGGCGCGGTTACCCGATCGCGAGAAGCTCTTCAAATGGGTCGGGCCGATTGGCCCGGACGACTGGATCATGCTGGCCAAGGCTGACAGCAAAATCACCCTCCAATCCCTGGACGATGCGCGAAAGTACAAAATCGGTGCGTACAAGGGCGACGCCATTGCCACGACGCTCGCCAAGCAAGGCTTGAAGCCTGTGGTGGTCCTGCGCGATCAGGACAACGCGAAGAAACTGGTCAATGGCCAGATCGATCTATGGGCTACCGGTGATCCGGCTGGGCGCTACCTGGCGCGCCAGGAAGGCGTGATCGGGCTCAAGACTGTGTTGCGGTTCAACAGTGCCGAGTTGTACCTGGCCTTGAACAAGGACGTGCCGGACGAAACCGTCGCCAAACTGCAGGCCGCGCTGGATCAGATGCGCCAGGAAGGCAAAGTTGACGAGATCATGTCGAAGTATCTGTAATTTTCACTGCGAGGTCATTTCAGGCAGGGTGCCCGGCGTCGTGCTCATGTTCACGGCACTGGTAAACACATTGTTCAATGCCCCCCTTGTCAGCTTCGAATCGGCTGAGGCGACCCCGATGATGCAGAGCGCGTACGCGCCGCTTTGTGGGCCGATTCCACTGTTGATATAGGCATTTTCTGTACTGATGGCCGGACTGTAGAAAGTAGGCTCCTGACAATCCCGAGCGTTACGGACCATTTTATAGCGATAGAAGGGCGCCTTGAGGGAGAACCGGAAATCCCACTTGGGCAAGACCACCTGCCCATTCGCATTTTGCGTTTTATAGACATGTGTTTTTAGTTTCCAGGGTTCCGTGACGGTCAGCTCTACCGGCTCCAACGAACAGTTCGGTGCCGCGAGGGTGAAGACGCCATCAATAAAGCACGCGTACAGGAAGCTGGCGCTGTAGCTGTAGTTGAATCGAGCGGCCTGACAAGACGTAGAGTGCTCACAATCGGATTGCGCCGGATGATTTCGCGATATCGCGACTTTACTGACGATGCCGGTAATTTCATTGGTGAGTCTGTTCAGCATCGGACTGCCAGAGCTTCCAGCGTGTAGATCGCAGCTGTTTTTCATGGCTAATGGGAACACCCCAGGGTAATCGATGAATGTTCCGGCGGTTCGTTCAGCGCAGGCACTCAAACGAAGCCCGGCTTCGGTAAAACCACCCGGCGCGCCAACGTTGAGCACATCCAGATTCTCGTAAGTCAGATGTGAGGCGAGCTTGAGCGGGTTGACCCCGGCCTGTATCAGCGACGCCAATGTCGCGTCTATCTCCAGCACGGCAAGATCGGTCCCGACCAGACTGCTCCACAAGGCAATTCGGATCGGGTACTGGCGCTTACGCTGTGGTACGTCATGAAAGTAATGGAAAGTGACGCTGGCGTTCAAAGGCAAATCGGTCCGCGCCGAACCGTATCTAAAAAACACGCAATGACCGCTGGTGAGCAAGTAGGCAGGGCCGGTGGCTCGACCCTGCCTGTTTCGCGTATCCAATAGGACGGCACTGCACGTCTCGCCTGATTGGAGGCTGAGTCGTCCCACACCGCTCCAGATTTCATAAAAATTATCGCTGTTGCGCAGCGCTCTTGACGGCGAGTCATTGACGGCGCCTTCGCCAAGGTCGCGTGCCTGCACTGCAGGATTGGCCAGGACAACCAGGGCGGCGAAACAAAAGAGCTTGAGGTATTTCATATCCATTCCTTGGTGATGAAATTCAGGGTGAGCGCTATCGTGGCACGGGCCAATGCACCGGCAGATGTATATATGTATCGCGAAACGGGAATGGATCTGCAGGTTACTGTGAAGTCGGCAGGCGGTACTGGCCGTCCTTGCCATGCGCCGCCGTGGCGCGATTACCGCGCACGCTGATCATCTGCCGGATATCGATCCACTCGATTCCCTGGGCCTTCAGCTTGGGCAACTCTCGCTCCAGCACTGCCAGTGTCTGCGGATACGGATGTCCGATCATCACTGCCGAGCCTTGTCGGTGTGCGAGGCTGATCGCTGTCTGGAGTTGGGCAAAAATAGCGTCTTCAGTGCGCTCATCATCCAGAAACACATCCCGAGAAACGCTCGCCAGATCGATCTTCTGCGCTTGCTGCGCCGCCACGGTTTGCGCACTGGTGCGGCTGTCGACGAAAAATTTGTGACGACGCTGCAGGTCGGCCATCAACCAGGCCATGGCGGCGGGTTGCGCGGTCATGCGGCTACCCATGTGATTGTTGATGCCGGCGGTGTAGGGAACCCTTTTGAACGCAGCGTTCAGGCGTCTCTCAAGCTCCTCGATGGGTAGATCGGGATGCCAGGCAAATGGTCCTGTGGCCGGGTCCATCGGCATATGCAGAATGACGATCTTGCCGGCGCGATGGGCTTCGCGGGCGAATTCGGTGGCGTGGGGGGTATCGGGCATGATCGCTGCGGTTACCGGGCCGGGCAGGCCCAGCACGCGGCGATCCCGGGGCAGGCTTTGCCCCAGGTCGTCGATGATCAAGCTCAGGTAGGCTTTTTGCGGCGCGGTAACGGCGGGGGTGGCGTGAGCCACGCACGCCAGACTGCACAACAGCGCCAGGGTCAGCCGAAGAAGCATCTCAGCGGCCGGACGTAATGCTCAGCCCTTTGAGCAGGCTCAGGGCCTGGGCCAACTGGTAATCGTCGTCCTGCGGCATCGGCTTGGTTTTGCCGCCGGAGCTGCTTGGCTTGTCGGCGCCGCCGTTGCCATTGCCCAGGTGACCTTGCAGATCGGCTTCCTTGAAGTACTCGCTATCCTGCTCGTTGGTGATCTTGGCTCTGCGCACTTCGATGTCCGGGACGATGCCTTGGGCCTGGATCGAGCGGCCATTAGGCGTGTAATACAGCGCCGTGGTGATTTTCAGTGCGCGGTCGTTGTTCAACGGCAGCACGGTTTGCACCGAGCCTTTGCCGAAACTTGGCGTCCCCATGACCACCGCACGCTTTTGATCCTGCAGGGCGCCGGCGACAATTTCCGAGGCCGAGGCACTGCCGCCATTGATCAGCACAACCATTGGCACGGCTTCACTTTCATCTTTGCCAGTGGCGTTGAAGCGCAGCTCTGAGTTGGCGATCCGGCCTTTGGTGTAAACGATCAGGCCTTTGGTGATGAAGTGGTCGACGACTTCAACCGCCGACTGCAGCACGCCGCCCGGATTGTTGCGCAGGTCGAGAATGATGCCTTTGAGCTTCTTGCCGTTGTCCTTGCGCAGCTTGGCCAGCGCTTTGGAGACCTCTTCGCCGGTCTTGACCTGGAACTGGGTGATACGGATGTAGCCGTAGCCCGATTCCAGCAACTGGCTCTTCACGCTCTTCACTTGAATGATGGCGCGGGCCAGGGTCACGTCGAACGGCGTGCCACCGTCGCGAACCAGGGTCAGGGTGATTTTCTGGCCGATCTTGCCGCGCATCTTGTCCACAGCTTCGGTCATGCTCTGGCCACGGGTTGGCTGGCCGTTGATCTTGACGATGAAATCGCCCGCCTGGATGCCCGCCTTGGAGGCCGGCGTGTCGTCGATTGGCGACACCACTTTGATGAATCCGTCTTCGGCGCCGACTTCGATGCCCAGGCCGCCGAACTCGCCGCTGGTGCTTTCCTGCAACTCGGCGAAGTCTTCAGGCCCGAGATAGGCCGAGTGTGGATCAAGGTTGCTGAGCATGCCCTTGATGGCGTTTTCCAGCAGGGTCTTGTCGTCTATCGGGTCGACATAGGCGGCTTTGATCCGATCCATGACCTCGGCAAAGGTGCGCAACTCTTCCAGCGGCAATGGCGCCTTGGTGGTCGCAGCAGTGCCCGCAGGCGCAACCGCCGGGGCCGGTTGAGCGGCGAACGCCAGAGGCGCGCCGATCACCAGGGCGATCGTCAGGGCCAGCGAGGTAAGGCGGGACAAATGCAGCATGTCGAACGAACTCCTGAATTGGATGGCGCGCTTATCCTTGCGCGCGACACCATTGTGCAGGGTCACTCGGGTGACCCTGCTGACGAATCGCGAAATACAAGGCCGGTGTGTCTTGACCGCCGCTGCTACCTACAGTGGAGATGGATTCACCGGCTTTTACCACGTCACCCGCAGACTTGAGCAGTGTCTGGTTGTGACCATAAAGACTCAAAAAACCGTTGCCATGGTCGAGAATGACCAGCAACCCTGCGCCGCGCAACCAGTCGGCGAACACCACGCGACCGCCATGCACCGCATGCACGGTACTGCCGGCGGAAGCGCCGATCATCACGCCGTCCCACTTGGTCCGGGCGTCGTCGCCACGGCTTTCACCGAAGCGTGCCAACAGTCGACCATCGACAGGCCACGGAAGTTTGCCGCGAGTTGAAGCAAACGGACCGCCAAAGGTTTCGCCGGAGCTTGAGACCAACGCGCCAGGCGTTGATTTAACCGGTTTGCGTGGGGCGTCAGTCTCGTTTGCTTGAGCCTGGGCCTCACGTAAGCGCTTTTTTTCGGCTTCCTGCTGGGCAATCAGCGCTTTTTGTCGCGCTTCTTCTGCCTCACGAGCCTGGCGAGCCAGGGTTTCCTCAATGGTTTTAAGGACTTTAGACAGATCTGCCTGATCCTGCTCGCGGGCCGCCAGTTTCTGGTCGCGGGCCTTCACGTCGTCATTGAGCTTGGCCAGGACTTGCTGGCGCTCTCGGCGGACTTTGTCCAGCTCGTCGCGCTGGGTGTCGAGGCTGCTTTTCTGTACCAGCAGTTGCGCTTGCTGCATGTCGATGTCTTTTTCGACATTGGCCAGTTGGCGCAGCGTTTCGTTGAAGCTCTTCAACTGTTCAAGGCGGGCCTGGCTCAGGTAGTTGTAATAGGTGAGGGTGCGGGCGAATTTCTCGGGATTCTGCTGGTTGAGCAGCAGCTTCAAATATTCCTGTCGGCCGTTCTGGTAGGCCGCGCGGGCCTGGATGGCGATCAGTCGCTGTTGTTCAGTGCGCGCGCTCTGGAGTTTTTTTTTCTCCGCATCGAGCCGCTGCAGCTCGGCTTCACTTTTCTTCAGCTCTTTTTGCAGGGCTTCGACCTGCTTCTCGAGCTTGCCCATTTCGGTCTCGGTGCCCTTGAGTTCTTTTTGCACCCCGGATTTTTCTTCCTGCAACTTGCCCAGCAGCTTTTTCAGCTCGGCAATGTCCTGACGCGTGGCGTCCAGCTGTTGTTGGGTTTGCGCGCGCTCGTCAGCAAAGGCCGGTTGGAGCAGGCAAGTCAGAGCAAGGGCTATCAGGACGCGAAGCATAGAGGCGGGCGACACCAGGGAAAGGGACGGCCTAGTATGCCCGCCATGGGCAGCAAAAAAAATGCCCAATTGGGGCTGTGTGATAACTGGAGAGGGATGTGCGGGAAATTAGTCCTGAAAACCACCAGAAACCACTGTGGGAGCTGGCTTGCCAGCGATGGCGGCCTGGCAACAACATGAATGTTTGCTGTCAGATTGCTATCGCTGGCAAGCCAGCTCCCACAGGTATTAATGATGATTAGACGAGAATCGAAGTCCCGGTCATTTCCGCCGGTTTTTCCAGGCCCAGCAGCTTGAGCATGGTCGGTGCCACGTCCGCCAGCACACCACCTTCGCGGACCTTGAGGTCGCGCTTGCCGACATAGATGAACGGCACCGGTTCGGTGGTGTGTGCGGTGTGCGCCTGGCCGGTGGAGGCGTCGGACATTTGCTCGACGTTGCCGTGGTCAGCGGTGATCAGCGCTTCGCCGCCAACCTTTTCCAGCGCCTCGACGATTCGGCCGACGCAAGTGTCCAGGCATTCGACAGCTTTGACCGCCGCTTCGAACACACCGCTGTGGCCAACCATATCTCCGTTGGCGTAGTTGACGACGATCACGTCGTAGCGCTGGTTTTCGATGGCATCGACAATGCGGTCAGTGACTTCGGGTGCGCTCATTTCCGGCTGCAAGTCGTAAGTGGCGACTTTTGGCGACGGAATCAGGATGCGTTCTTCGCCCGGGAACGGTTCTTCGCGGCCGCCGGAGAAGAAGAAGGTCACGTGCGCGTACTTCTCGGTTTCAGCAATGCGCAGCTGGGTCTTGCCGTTTTTCGCCAAATAGTCGCCCAGCACGTTTTCCAGGCTGCCCGCGGCGAAGGCCGATGGCGCAGGAATGCTGGCGGCGTATTGGGTCAGCATGACAAAACCGGCCAGTTTTGGCTGGCGGCTGCGTTCGAATTCCTTGAAATCGTCTTCCACGAACACGCGGGTCAGTTCGCGGGCACGGTCGGCGCGGAAGTTCATGAACACCACCGCATCGCCGTCTTCGACTTTTACCGGTTCGCCAATCGAGGTGGCTTTGACGAATTCGTCGCTCTCGCCACGTTCATACGCAGCTTGCAAGCCTTCCTGGGCGGTGGCGGCGTTGAATTCACCAATACCGTCGACAATCAGGTTGTAGGCCTGGGATACGCGGTCCCAACGGTTGTCACGGTCCATCGCGAAATAGCGGCCGATGAGGCTGGCGATACGACCTTTGCCCAGCGCCTGGAAAGTGGCGTCGAGCAGTTCGATCGACGACTGCGCGCTTTTCGGTGGCGTATCACGGCCATCGAGGAACGCGTGCAGGTAGATTTTTTCGGCGCCACGCTTGGCGGCCAGTTCAGCCATCGCCACCAAATGGTCCTGGTGGCTGTGAACGCCGCCATCGGACAGCAGACCCATGAAGTGCACGGCTTTGCCGGCGGCGACGGCTTTATCGACGGCAGCGCAGATGGTCGGGTTC
Source organism: Pseudomonas sp. Sample_24 (assembly GCF_004307605.1). NCBI lineage: Bacteria > Pseudomonadati > Pseudomonadota > Gammaproteobacteria > Pseudomonadales > Pseudomonadaceae > Pseudomonas > Pseudomonas sp. Sample_24. The sequence goes on along the minus strand of NZ_RCNW01000446.1, from coordinate 1,498 downwards.
TCGAAGAACTCGCCGTCGCGGATCGACTTGGTAACGCGCGTGAAGTCCTGATACACCACGCGGCCGGCGCCGAGGTTCATGTGGCCGACTTCGGAGTTGCCCATCTGGCCATCCGGCAAGCCGACGTCCATGCCGCTGCCCGAGATCAGGCCGTTCGGTACGGTGGCCCACAAGCGGTCCAGCACAGGCTTTTTCGCGGCAAAGATCGCGTTGGATTCAGGGTTGTCGCTGTGACCGAAGCCGTCGAGAATCATCAGGACCAAAGGTTTAGGCGTGGTAGTCATGGAATCCACTCGTGGCTGAGGTAAAAGGGGATGATGGAAAAGGGAGTCGCAGTTTAAAGCGAAGTTCCTGCCGCGTCACCGCCGGACGGGGTTTGGCCCACCATAGTGGCTGTGTATACTGGCCGACATTTTAACGCCCTGGAACCTCCTTCGATGGTTGCTCACCTGATTGAATTTGCCACTAACCACTACATTCTCGTCGGTATCTTCGTCGTACTGCTGGCCGCGCTGATCGCTTATCAGATGCAGGGCGGCGGCCGTAGCCTGAGCACCGGTGAACTGACCGGCCTGGTCAACAAAGACGCGGGCGTGGTGATCGACATTCGTCCGGCGAAGGATTTTGCCGCCGGTCACATTGTTGGTGCGTTGAACATTCCGCACGACAAACTGACTGCTCGCGTTGGCGAGCTGGAAAAGCACAAGGCCAAGACCATCATTCTGGTCGACGCCATGGGCCAGACTGCGGGCACCCACGCTCGCGAGCTGATGAAAGCCGGTTTCACCGCCGCCAAGCTGTCCGGTGGCGTTTCCAGCTGGAAAGCCGACAATCTGCCGCTGGTGAAGTGATATGAGCAACGTCGTCGTCTACTCCAGCGATTACTGCCCTTATTGCTCCCGAGCCAAGTACCTGCTCGAGAACAAAGGCGTGGCCTTCGAAGAGATCAAGGTCGATGGCAAGCCGCAGGTGCGTGCTGCAATGGCTCAGAAGGCCGGACGTACCTCCGTGCCGCAGATCTGGATCGGCAGCACCCACGTCGGCGGTTGTGACGATTTGTTTGCCCTGGAGCGCGCCGGCAAGCTCGACGCACTGCTCAAGGCCTGAGTTCCATACCTTATAAAAGCCCAAGATCAGAAAGGATCTGAGATGACTGACCAACAGAACACTGCAGCCAGCGAAGAAGAAAACGCACCGCAATTCTCCTTGCAGCGCATCTACGTACGTGACTTGTCCTTCGAAGCCCCGAAAAGCCCGGCGATTTTCCGCCAGCAGTGGGAGCCGAGTGTCGGTCTGGATCTGAACACCCGTCAAAAGGCTCTGGAGAGCGACTTTCACGAAGTCGTACTGACCTTGTCGGTAACCGTGAAGAACGGTGACGAAGTGGCGTTCATCGCCGAAGTGCAACAGGCCGGTATCTTCCTGATCAAGAACCTGGACGACGCTTCGATGAGCCACACCCTGGGTGCGTTCTGCCCGAACATCCTGTTCCCGTACG
>NZ_RCNW01000174.1:0-2218 GCF_004307605.1 Pseudomonas sp. Sample_24 | reverse complement strand
TTCATGCAGAACATCGACACCGGTCGCCGTGAGCAGATCACCAACTTCGAAGGCCTGAACGGTGCCCCTGCCTGGTCGCCGGATGGCAATCGCCTGGCGTTCGTCCTGTCCAAGGACGGCAACCCGGACATCTACGTGATGAACCTCGGTTCGCGTCAGATCACCCGTGTCACCAACGGCCCGGGCATCAACACCGAACCGTTCTGGGGCAAGGATGGCTCGACCATCTACTTCACTTCCGACCGTGGCGGCAAACCGCAGATCTACAAAACCAGCGTGGGTGGCGGCGGTGCGGAGCGTGTGACGTTCGTGGGTAACTACAACGCCAACCCAAAACTGTCGGCTGATGAAAAGACCCTGGTCATGATTCACCGCCAGGATGGTTTCACCAATTTCAAAGTGGCGGCTCAGGATTTGCAGCGCGGTAGTGTAAAAATCCTCACTGATAGCACTCTGGACGAGTCGCCTACTGTTGCGCCCAACGGCACCATGGTAATCTACGCCACCCGCCAGCAGGGCCGGGGAGTCTTGATGCTCGTGTCCATTAATGGACGCGTGAGGCTCCCGCTTCCTACCGCACAAGGCGAAGTCAGAGAACCTTCCTGGTCCCCTTACCTGAACTGACGCGGCGCTATACGTTTTACTTAACACACTGGGGTTCATTAGGAGTTTCACGATGGAAATGCTGAAGTTTGGTAAATTTGCTGCGCTGGCTCTGGCCATGGCTGTAGCTGTAGGTTGCTCGTCCAAAGGCGGCGACAATGCCGGTGAAGGCGCTGTAGATCCAAACGCTGGTTACGGCGCAAACACTGGCGCAGTCGACGGCTCCCTGAGCGAAGAAGCTGCTCTGCGCGCTATCACCACTTTCTACTTCGAATACGACAGCTCGGACCTGAAGCCAGAAGCCATGCGCGCTCTGGACGTTCACGCCAAAGACCTGAAAGCAAACGGCGCTCGCGTTGTTCTGGAAGGCAACACCGACGAACGTGGTACTCGTGAGTACAACATGGCACTGGGCGAGCGTCGTGCGAAAGCCGTTCAACGCTACCTGGTACTGCAAGGTGTTTCCCCAGCTCAGCTGGAACTGGTTTCCTACGGCGAAGAGCGTCCAGTTGCTACCGGCAACGACGAGCAGTCCTGGGCTCAAAACCGTCGCGTCGAACTGCGTAAGTAATTCGTCATGCGAACGTGCCGTCGTGCTGTAACTGTTCTGGCTCTCAGTCTCGCGTCGCTTTCGGCGTGGGCTGCGGTTCCTGTGGTCGATAATGACTCCGGCTATAACAATAGCGGGAGCAGTTATCCGCCTGCGGGTTACGGTACGAACGGCGCCTATGCCGGGGGAGGGGTTTCGGCCCCTGTCTCGGCACAGGGCGAGCTGTTCAACCAACTGCAATCAATGCAGCAACAGATCGAGCGCCAGCAAGGTGCAATTGAAGTTCTGCAAAATGATGTAGCGCGCATGAAGCAGGAAAACCTGGAGCGATATCAGGATCTTGATCGGCGCATAGGAACCGGCGTTGCACCAGCCGCGACTCCTGAGAATTCTTCCGGCGGTGGCGATCTGAATGCCCCTGCTGCAGCCGCTGGCGCGAGTGCAGGGGCGGCCGCCGCTCAAGCACCTGCGGCAGGCGGTGAACCGGCGGATCCGGCGAAGGAAAAGCTCTATTACGATGCCGCCTTCGACCTGATCAAAGCCAAGGATTTCGACAAGGCCAGCCAGGCCTTCGCCGCATTCCTGCGCAAATACCCGAATAGCCAATACTCGGGTAATGCCCAGTACTGGTTGGGTGAAGTGAACCTGGCCAAGGGTGATCTGCAAGGTGCAGGCCAGGCGTTTGCCAAGGTTTCTCAGCTTTACCCGAAACACGCCAAAGTGCCTGATTCGCTGTACAAGCTTGCTGATGTAGAGCGCCGCCTGGGTCACACCGACCGGGTAAAAGGCATTCTGCAGCAGGTGGTGTCCCAATATCCGGGCACTTCCGCTGCTCAGTTGGCCCAACGCGATCTGCAGAAAATGTAAGGCTGTTTGAGCCCTTTCGAAGAAACCCGCGCTTGCCGCGGGTTTTTTCGTTAGAATTCACGCCCTTTTTATGAAACACGCTTTTTGGGATCTGCGCATTGCCGGGGTTCCTTGAAGTGCCTGACGGAGGCGGACAGCCTGTTTAGCTGTTACGCCCGTGGCGACTATGCAAGACACATTGAGAATTACCGAAGTTTT
>NZ_RCNW01000060.1:0-17496 GCF_004307605.1 Pseudomonas sp. Sample_24 | reverse complement strand
CTGCTCCAGGAAGACCAGAACGCCGGTCGCCAGGTGCAGATGAACATGCTGCCGGTCAGCCCCTGGACCATTGACGAGTTCAAGTTCGCCCACCAGATCATCCCGTCTCTGTATCTGTCGGGTGATTTTGTCGACTATTTCCGGGTGGACGAGCGTCGGGTCGCGTTCTATCTGGCCGACGTTTCCGGTCATGGCGCCTCTTCAGCCTTCGTTACGGTGTTGCTGAAGTTCATGACCACGCGCTTGCTGTTCGAATCGAAGCGCAGCGGCACATTGCCGGAATTCAAGCCTTCAGAAGTCCTTGGTCATATCAACCGGGGGCTGATCAGTTGTAAGCTGGGTAAGCACGTCACAATGGTCGGTGGAGTCATCGACGAGGAGACAGGTTTGTTGACCTATAGCATCGGCGGTCATTTGCCGTTGCCAGTGTTGTACACACCCGACAGTGTTCGTTATCTGGAAGGGCGTGGTTTGCCGGTTGGCCTCTTCAACGAGGCCACCTACGAAGACCACGTGCTGGAACTGCCGCCGACGTTCAGCCTGACGCTGATGTCTGATGGCATTCTGGACCTTTTGCCAGAACCCACACTCAAAGAAAAAGAAGCTGCGTTGCCCCAACGGGTCAAGGCAGCGGGCGGCAGCCTGGATGGTCTGCGGCAGGTTTTTGGATTGGCCACGCTAGGGGAGATGCCGGATGATATCGCCCTGTTGGTGTTGAGCAGGAATCTTCAATGAGTACCGGTAGAATCCAGTTCGCCGAGCAGGACGGCACTTTTGTCCTGAAGTTCGTCGGTGAAGTTCGCCTGACCCTGTGTTCGGCGTTGGATGCGACTATTGATCGGATCTTCACGGCGTTGAACTTCAACGCCATTGTGATCGACCTGACCGAAACCCGCAGCATCGACAGCACCACCCTGGGCCTTTTGGCCAAGCTGTCGATCCTTTCGCGGCAAAAGGTCGGCCTGCTGCCGACCGTCGTCACCACCCACGAAGACATTACCCGTCTTTTGCAATCCATGGGCTTCGAGCAGGTGTTCAACATCGTTGACAAGCCTGTGCCGTGCCCGGAATGCCTGGATGACCTGCCAGATCAGGATCAGTCTGAAGAAGTGGTGCGCATCAAAGTGCTCGAAGCGCACAAGATCCTCATGGGCCTGAACGATTCCAACCGTGAAGCGTTCCATGACCTGGTGAATGCGCTGGAGCGGCACTGATTCCCTGTAAACCTTCAGAACACCGCTGAACTGTGGCGAGGGAGCTTGCTCCCGCTGGGCTGCGAAGCGGCCCCAAAGGCTACAACCGAGTAGCATCAGGCACACAACAAACGAAGGTTTACGGCTGCGCGCAGCCCAGCGGGAGCAAGCTCCCTCGCCACACATCTCATTTGCCACAGCACCATAAAAAAGGGCGAACCCACCAGGGTTCGCCCTTTTTTGCATTACGCCAACTCAGATCACAGCTTGGCTTGCAGCAGTGCCTCGAGTTTTTCCTGGTCACGAGCAAACTGACGAATGCCCTCAGCCAGTTTTTCGGTCGCCATGGCGTCTTCGTTGGACAGCCAGCGGAACTGTGCTTCGTTGAGGTTCAGGCGTGCTTCACCGGCGTGACCCGGCGCCAGTTTGCGCTCCAGCTTGCCGGTGTCCGCCGCCAGCTTGTCGATCAGGTCCGGGCTGATGGTCAGACGATCGCAGCCGGCCAGTTGTTCGATCTGGCTCAGGTTGCGGAAGCTGGCGCCCATGACCACGGTTTTGTAGTCATTGGCCTTGTAGTAGTTGTAGATACGCGTCACCGATTGCACGCCCGGATCATCCGCGCCGGTGAACTCGTTACCGGTGGCTTTCTTGTACCAGTCGTAGATGCGGCCCACGAACGGCGAAATCAGGAACACCCCGGCGTCGGCACAAGCCGCGGCCTGGGCGAAAGAGAACAGCAGGGTCAGGTTGGTCTGGATGCCTTCCTTTTCCAGGATCTCGGCAGCGCGGATGCCTTCCCAGGTGGAGGCGATCTTGATCAGCACACGGTCGCGGCCAATGCCGGCCTTTTCGTACAGTTCGATCAGGCGGTGCGCACGCTTGAGCACGGCATCGGTGTCGAACGACAGGCGTGCATCCACTTCGGTGGAAATACGGCCCGGAATGACCTTGAGGATTTCTTGCCCCACCGCGACGCCGAATCGGTCGCTGGCCAGGCCTACATCGCCCTTGCAGTCATTGACGCAAGCGTTCAGCAGTTCGGCATAAGCGGGGATGGCCGCAGCCTTGAGCAGCAGGGAAGGGTTGGTGGTGGCGTCTACCGGCTTAACGCGAGCGATCGCTTCGAAGTCGCCGGTGTCGGCAACCACGGTGGTCATTTGTTTGAGTTGTTCCAGCTTGGAAGTCATGGGCGTGCTCTGTCCTGTGGGTCTGATGACATTACCCGAGCGCTGACAGCCACTCAAGGGTGTGTACGTGTATCGATGGCCCCTGCGGCAACAACCAGACAACGATTGTTTTAAAGGCGGGGCGAGGTATCGATGAATACGATGCCAAAACAGCTCACAGGTTCAAAGCAACCGACCTGCGAACAGACCGGTCGCGGTTGCACGGTGACTACTCGGCGTTCAGGTGGGTTTCGACCGTGATTTTCGCCGGTTTGGGTTGGCCGTCGGAGGTCAGCAGGCCGAAATTCTTCTCCCGGTCATTGCTGCCCGATTCAGTGTTTCTCCATTCGTAGATGGAGGTCAGCGGGATATTCAGCCGTTTCACATCGGCAATGAAAGTAGCGATTTTGCTGGCTTGTCCTTCAGCACCACCATTGGAAGTGAGCGCCGAAACACCCCATTCACTGATGACGCCCGGCAAATGGAAGTTTTGCTGGATAAACGTCTGTGCGTTGCTGATCTGGGTGCTCGTCATGCCATAGGGGTGGTAGGAGATGGCATTCAGGCATTTCGGGTGTTCGCTGACAATGCGGTTCAGCGCTACCGTCGAGGCGGAGCCCGCAGTCGGTGGGCGGGCGAAGCCGAAGCCGACCCGTGGCGTCGATTGCGGTTTGTCTTGCAGCGACTTGCACATGGCGCTCATGAACGGCACGAATGTCGTGTCGAAATTGCGTGTCGGCCAATAGGTCTCAAGATCGGGTTCATTCCAGATTTCAATCGCCACCAGCTGCGTGCTGTAGGAGGTTTCCAGTCTCGACACCGTGTTGGCAAACGATTCGCCAGCCGTTGTCAGCTCACTGATATTGCCTGTCGCGGCCATCAACGGCTTGATGGCGCGTACGGTGAGCAAAACCGGCAGGCCAGCGGACCTGGCCGCCGCGAAGGCATCGCTGACCTGTTTCTGATAGGCCGCAGCAGTCAGGCTGTCGCTCCATACACCGAAGCGTACAAAGCTGAACCCCGCTGCTTTGATCTGCGCGGCGTCGGCAGCGGAAAAGCTCTGGATCTTGACCTGCACACCAATGGTCTTGGTAGGCAGGTTAGGGAACAGTTCGCTGGCTTGAACCTGAGTCGTTGCACCCAGCGCGATCAGGCTTAGCGCGCCGAGTCGTTTGAGATGTGCTGATTTCATGTCTGCTCTCCTGATGAGAAGTGACAACTTCGAATAGATATCTCTTTACTCACGTTTCGATAATGAAGCGGGTATGAAGTGCGCGAATGTTATTTTTTGTCGGAAATCTAACGGCTGAAAATCACAGTTATTTTTAGTCCGCTAATTGTGGTTGGGTGCCTTTTAAGTGCTGTGGTACTTAATGCTTCGGTACTAACAGGTGAATCTATTTCTGAGTGCAGGAAGATTCGTGGGGTTCATTAAAACCCTCGCGACATGTTGGCCGTTTGACATTACTCGGGAAAGTAAAATCTTGTTCAAAAAGATCCTGGTCGTCTGCGTGGGCAATATATGCCGAAGTCCGACAGCAGAGCTTTTGCTGCGTGACGCGCTGGCCTCTACAACGATCGCAGTGGCCTCCGCAGGGCTGTCCGCAAGGGTGGGCGAGTCCATGGAAGCGTCGGCCCGGCAGATTCTCGAAGACCGTGGGCACTGTGCCGAAGCCTTCAAGGCGCGGCAATTGACGCCCGACATCGTCAATGAGTCAGACCTGATTCTGGTCATGGAAAAACAGCATGTAAAACAAGTATTGAATATTGCCTCTCACGCCAGAGGCAAAGTCTTTCTGCTCGGTAAATGGCAGAGCGAGCGCGAAATACAAGATCCATATCGTCAAGGCAAGGCCGCTTTTATTCATGCCCATGCATTGATTGAAGATGCTGTTAGCTCATGGGCGCAACGCCTCGCGCGTTGATGAATATTCTTCAGATCAATGAATGGTAAGAACAGACTTATGCAGTTACCGTCCGTAATCGGCACCCGCGACAACGATCAAGACAGCATTGATCTTCTCGGTATATTTGGCAGTTTGATCGATCAGAAATGGTTGATCGGCGCGCTCACCGGAGCCTTTATGGTGACCGGCGTTGCCTATGCGGTTTTGGCGACACCGGTGTACCTGGCGAACGCGCTGGTGCAGGTCGAGCCGAAGAAGAACGACATGCTCGGGTTTTCCGATCTCAACAGCATGCTCGGCGGGCAATCGCCCTCGGTGACCGAAATCGGCATCATCAAGTCCCGCGCGGTGATCGGCAAAACGGTCGATGACCTGCGCCTGGATATCGATGTCACCCCCAATACCTTCCCGGTCATCGGCGGTTTTCTTGCCCGACGTTATCGCGGCGAAACCGAGTTCAGTGTCGCGGCCCCGCGTTTCGGTCTCAACAGCTACGCCTGGGGTGGTGAGCGACTGGAGATCAGCCGGCTCAATCTGCCAAAAGAACTGCTCGGCAAGAAACTCACGCTGGTCGCCGGTGAGCAGCAACGATTCCAGTTGTTCGATGAAAACGACAACCTGCTGGTCGACGGCGTCGCTGGCCAAGCGTTCAAACAGGACGACGTGGAAGGCTTGATCGCTCAGCTGTCGGCAAACCCCGGCACGCGTTTCGAAGTGGTGCGCAATCCGCGGATCGTGACCATTCAGGGTTACCAGGATGCGCTGGATATTTCCGAGCAAGGCAAGGAATCGGGAATCATCCGTTTGGCCCTGGCCAGCACCGATGCGGCCGAGGCCGTGAAAATCCTCAACAAGATCTCTTCGTTGTATGTGCAGCAGAACGTGCAACGCACCTCGGCTGAAGCGGCGCAGAGCCTGGAGTTCCTGCAAGGCCAATTGCCGCAGGTCAAGCGTGATCTGGCCAAGGCCAGCGAGGCACTCAACGGTTATCAAACCCGTGGCAAGACGGTCAATATTTCCCTCGAAACCCAATCGGTGCTGGAACAGGTTGTCAGCCTCGATACGCGGATCTCCGAACTGAAAATGCAACAGGCGGAGCTGGACCGCAAGTTCACCAAACAGCATCCAGCGTACCGCGCGCTGATGACCCAGCTCGGCGAGCTGACCCAGCAACAGAAGGCACTGGAGAGCAAGGCCCAGGACCTGCCCGCCACGCAACAAGAACTGCTCAACCTGACCCGCGATGTGGAAGTGGCGTCGCAGATTTATACGCAACTGCTGAACAAATCCCAGGAACTGGACATTGTCCGGGCAGGGGCGGTGGGCAACGTGCGGTTGATCGACACTGCGGATGTCGACATGACCAATCCGGTCAAGCCGCGCAAACCCTTGATCGTGCTGATTGCAACCTTCCTTGGCGCCTTCTTCGGGGTGGCGCTGGTGTTGCTGCGCAAATCCTTGAGTCGAGGACTGGAAGGGCCGGAAGCCATCGAACAACTCGGCCTGCCGGTTTACGCGTCGATTCCCTACAGCGCATTGCAGCAGGAAGAGGACAGCAAAAAAGGTCGTGCCCGGGACGGCGTGGACAAACCGGCCTACCTGCTGGCCCTGCGCAACCCGACGGATCTGTCGATCGAGTCGATTCGCAGCTTGCGTACCTGCCTGCATTTTGCCGGGCTCGATTCGACCAATAACCGCATCATGATTTCCGGCCCTAGCCCGCAGGTCGGCAAGACGTTCGTGTCCTCCAACCTCGCAGCGGTGATGGCGCAAAGCGGTCAGCGCGTGGTGCTGATCGATGCCGACATGCGCAAAGGTCATTTGCACAAAACCCTGAACACACCGATCACCAATGGTTTGTCGGACCTGCTGGTCAAGCGCTGCAGCATCGAGCAGGCGATCAACAAAGTCGAAGTCGACAACCTGCATTTCATCAGTCGTGGCCAGGTCCCGCCCAATCCTTCCGAGCTGTTGATGCACGCCAACTTTCGCGAACTGCTGGCGCAACTCAGCGAGCTTTACGACCTGGTGATCATCGATACGCCGCCGCTGTTGGCCGTGACCGATGCGGCGATTGTCGGTCGTGAAGCGGGCATCAGCCTGATTGTCACGCGCTTCGGGGTGAACCCGGCCAAAGAAATCGAACTGACGATTCGCCGCTTCGCGCAGAACGGCATCGAGTTGAAAGGTGCGGTGTTCAACGGCGTCGAAAAACGTGCGGCCAGCTATTACGGCAACGGCGGTTACGGCTACTACAGCTACGAATACGCGTCCGACAAGTCCTGAGTTTTGACGATTGTCCTTTCATGTTTGAAGTGGGTGAACTGTGAAAAAAATACTGCACGTGGCAGAGACGATCAAAGGTGGCGTCGCGACCGTTATCCGCACTATTTCGGCTTCGCCGGACGATGACGTCGCGAACTACGAACTGGTGTATCTGGTCCCGCAGGATCAGGAAAAAGAACTGCACGGCATCCAAGCGCAGCAGATCCGCACCTTTGCCCGCTCCGGGCGCAATGTGCCGTCGTTGCTGCGCTTCGCCTGGCGTCTGACCCAGGTGATGCTCAAGGAAAAGCCCGATGTGGTGCATTTGCACAGCACGTTTTCCGGGGTGATCGGCCGTTGTGTCTGCGTGCTGTTGCGACCGTGGCGCAAGCCGAAAATCGTCTACTGCCCGCATGCGTTTTCATTCCTGATGGAAAGCTCGCCGATCAAGCAGAAGGTCTATGCATCGATCGAGCGGATGTTGCAGAAAGTCACCGACGTGATCATTTGCGTCAGCCAGTACGAGCTGGACAAAGCCGCGCGGTTTGGCATCGAGCGCAAACGCATGAAGCTGATCTACAACGGCATTCACCGCAAGGATGACGCGCCGAAAACCAGCAGCCCCGAGCCAATTCACTTGCTCTTCGTCGGCCGCCTCGACTATCAGAAAGGCTTCGATGTGTTGCTCAAGGCCTTTGCCAAGGTACAGCGCAACGACTTGAAACTGACGGTGGTTGGCAGTGCGGTCAATGAGGATTCGGTCGAGTGTCCGCCAATGGACGCCGTTGAATACCTGCCGTGGGTCACGCCGAACGAAGTGCAGGTGCTGTATCAGAAAGCCGATGCGCTGATTGTGCCCAGTCGTTGGGAAGGCTTCGCCATGGTGCCGCTGGAAGGCATGGCCATGGGCTTGCCGGTGATCGCCAGCAATTGCACGTCGCTGCCCGAGCTCGTCACTGATGAGGTGTCCGGCTACGTCTTTCCCAGCGGCGACCACCACGCGTTGGCCGATGTGCTGAAGAAAATCCAGAAGCCGCGCTTGCTCGACCTTGGCAGCGAAGGGCGCAGCATCGTGCGCGAGCGTTTCAGCGCCGCCTTGATGATTCGCCAGACCTACGACCTGTATCGCGCTCCCTCTTTTTAAGTAGAACTCAAGCATATGAACGTAACGATTTTGCATGGCTACAGTGCGTCCAACTCCGGTGACGGCCTACTCGTCGATTTGGCCATTGAGTTGGTGCAGCGAAACTTCGGCGAGGACACTTCGATCAGCGTGGTGGCCTCCGATCCGCAGTCCTTCAGCTACTTGCCACACCCGCGCTTTGAGGCCCCGGTGATGGCGGCCAAAGGCTTGGGTCGGGTCAAGCAAGCGGTGTTCCTCAACCAGTCCTACGCAGGCCTGGCGGATCTGTTGAAAAAAACCGACCTGATCGTCGGTGTCGGCGGCGGCTACATGCGCTCCAAAAGTGCCTTCGAACACATCAAGCTGAAACTGGGGCACGCCAAGCAACTGGAAACGGCAATCCTCAGCAAAGTGCCGTCGGTTTACCTGCCGCAAAGCATTGGGCCGTTCCACGGCGAGAGCCGCAGGATCGTCGAGCATTACGCCAGCGCCGACGCGGTGTTCGTGCGGGACAATCGCTCCTCGGCGATCTTTGATGCTTACGAAAATGTCTACCGTGCGCCGGACCTGGCAGTCCAGTCCCTGGCGAGCAAAATCCTCGCGCAACCCAAGTTCACCCGTTGCGCATCGTCGCCGGCAACGGTGTGCGTGGTGCTGCGCAAGCCGCCGGAGTGGAGCAAGGAAAAGAAGCTCGCCTATGTGGCCAACCTGAAGTTGCTGCTGCAGCGCCTGAAGAACAAAAGCAAGGTGGTGTGCGCCGTGCAAAGCGCGGTACGCGGCAACGATGACGGCGCGTTTTATCGCGAGTTGGGCATTACCGAAGACCTGCTGCCATTGAAGGCGACACTGGCCAAATACCAGCCGGACCTGGTGATTTCCGTGCGCCTGCACGGCGCCATCGAATCGCTGCTTTCCGGCGTCCCGGCGTACCACATCAGCTACGAGCGCAAAGGCTTCGGCGCCTATCAGGACATGGGCGTGGAAGACTGGGTGATCAATGGCGGCGACATCGATGTCGACACCATCATCAACACGGTCTACGCACCGAATGCACTGTCGAATTTCGGCAAACGCCTGACCGATACCTGCCGCGAGATCGAAGCGAAAACCGTGGCCATGGACGAGATCATCAAAGGTATCGTTCGATGATATTTCGGCTGTTGCTTCGCGGCGGGGCATTAGGCGCGAAGTTTTTGCTGGTGTTGGCCATCACCCATTACCTGGGTTATGAGGCACTGGGCTTTTACGGCGTGGTGGTCGCGGCGTCGTTGATCGCCTCGAAGTTCTACAGCGTCGGGTTCAGTTCCGAGATCAATCGATTGATCAGCGTGGGTGGGACGTCGCGGCGGGTGGTCGACAAGGTTTTGCTGTTGTATCTGGCGGTGGGGTTGCTGCTGTCGGTGGTGACAGTGCTGGTTTACTCGCTGTTCCAGGCCGTCGAGGCGACGACTGCGCTGATCCTCTGTGTGACGCTGGTACTGCTCACCGAACACCTGTCCTTCGAAATCAATTCCTTCGTGTTTTCCGCGCAGAAAGCCACGGCGGGTGCATTGCTGTTTTTCGTCAAGACCGGTCTGTGGGCGGTGCTGGCGGTGGGCGGGATGATGCTTGGCTGGGTGTCCGGCATCGCCAGTGTGTTGTGGCTTTGGGTGGCGGCGAACGTGTTGGTGATCGTCGCCGGTTATCTGATTGTGGTGAACGTGCACAAAGGCCGGGTCAGTGGCACGCTGGCCACCGCAACCGTGTGGAAGGCCGGGCTGCCGTTCTATCTTGGCACAGGCTTGATCGCGCTCAGCCAGTATGCCGAGCGCTTTCTGATCATCGATCTGGAGCCCTACGCCAGCCTCGGTAAATACGTATACGCCTGGTCGGCGGCCAACACCTTGCAAGCGCTGTCCTACGCGGTGGTGGCAGTGGTGGGTATTCCGGTGCTCGCCAAGCGGTTTCAGGCGGACCAACAGCCGTTCACGGTCAGGCAATTGTTCGTCAACAAATGGGTGATGCGCTCGCTGGTGGTGTCTGCCGCGGTGGCGGTGCTGATTTATCTGTTCTTCAATGTTCTGCTCGATTATGTCGGCGCGGCGGTTCCGCGACCGGACAACGCAATCCTCGGCGTGCTGATTTTTTCCTTTGCCTTGCGCGCTATCGGCGACATCGTCTGGGGTGGGTTGATCGCCTCGAAAAACAGTCGGGTGTCATTGGCGAGCGCAGTCATATGCCTGCTGGTTTCAGTGCCGGTCAGCTACCTGCTGATCAAGCACTATTCGATCTACGGCGCCGCCTGGGGCAACGTTTTCGCAATCATTGTGCAGCTCGGGGTCATTGCGCTGTTGACCCGCATGACCGGCGCAAAAAAGGCAGCACTGTCATGGGCCTGAAGCTGCCGTGCATCGAGTTCCGCGGCAAGAAGCTCGACTCATCGATTTCCTTCCTGATTCTGTTTACCGGGTTGTTCCTGTCGGTGGCCATGCCGATGTTGGTCCCACGCGCTCCCGGCCCTGATGCCATGACCTTGTGGTCGTCCTACGCGCGAGCCGACAACTGCAATTTCTGGAACCCGTTCTCGCCGGATCGCTCTTCCTATGAGTGTTCGGCATTCCTGTTGCGGCCCACCGGGATCAACCTGACCAATGCCTGGGCCTACGGCATGTTCTGCAATTTTTTGCTCACGGCGATTCCGGTGGTGGTGTTTCGCCGCATGCCGTTGGCGATTTTCGGCACTCTGTGTCTGTGGGGCATTGTCCGTTCGTTTTTCCTGGAGAACCTGACCAAGGAAATCATCGTGTCGGTGGCGGTGTTGAGCATTCTGCTCAGTTCGTTGACGCGCAAATATCGCGGCGGGTTTTTCCTCTCGGCAGTGATCTACGGCGTGCTGATCCGGCCTTACTGGATTCTGTTTTCACTGTCCTGGGTCGGCGTCTGTGTGATGAAGAAATACGTCTCGCGCTTCACCTTCTTCCTGATGCTGTTTCTGTTCTACCTGGCGGTCGCCATGGCAATCCAGGTCGCGCTCGGCTTTCCGGTGTCGTCGATTCGCGCCAGCAACAACGAACTGCGCACGGCGGGGGAGGAGGGTTCCAAGTCGTTGATCGTTTCGTGGCTCAGCGGCAGCGACTTCGTTTCCCAAGCCCTGGACTCGATGATCATCTTTTTTCGGTTGTCGTTCCCCGTGGAGCTGATTTTGCTGTCGGGGCCGGGCCAGGTGATCTTCGTGGCGTTGATGATCATGACCGCGTTGCTGCTGTTCAAGGTCATCACCTCGACCGATTACAAGGGTGCGCCGATCCAGACCAAGCCTAAGGAACTGATCGCGATTCCGCTGGCATTCCTGCTGGTTCAAGGCCTGTTCGAGCCGGACTTCGGCTCCTTTGCCCGGCACTTCTCGATGGTGGTGCCTGTGTTGTTCGTGGGCCTGGGATTGATGTTGCGGGCAAACAAACCGGTACAGGTTGAATCACGCGTTCTGAATTGAGGCTTGTTTTATGTCGAGCAAGAAAAAGTCCCTGGAGATCGAAACCCTGCGCGGTCTGGCGTGCCTGCTGCTGGTGCTCTATCACGTCATCGGCCCGCTGGGCGGCGGCTTGAAGATCGACCTGGGCTCGCCGTTCCGGGTGATCGCCGACTCCATGGTGTATGTGCGCATGCCGCTGTTCACCTTCATCTCGGGCTACATCTATTCCATCTACAAAATCCGCGGCAATGACTTTTCCGCATTCTTCAGTGGCAAGGTTCGACGGTTGATCGTGCCGCTGTTTTGCGTAGGCATACCGTTCTCGGTGTTGCAGGCGGTTGGCCCGGGCGTGAACAAGGATGTCGGCGTGATCGACGCGTTGTTGTCGTTCTGGGTACCGATCAACCACTTCTGGTTCCTGCAGGCGGTGTTCATCATTTTCATGTTTGTCGGCCTGCTGGAGTGGCGTGGGCTGTTGCGCACCGCGACGCGCTTGAATCTGCTGTTCGCCTTTGCGGCGGTGGTGTTTTTGCTGCCGCCATTCACGCTCGACGCGTTCGGCATCAACGGCGCGATCTATCTGCTACCGTTTTTTGTGGCGGGGATGATCGGCCAGGAAAATGTCAGCGCGTTGAAGCAGCGGTTCAAGGTGATTGGCCCGCTGGTGTTCGTGATGATCACGCTAACGCTGCTGTACGTGGCGGCGGTCGATCGGGAGTTGATCGTCGACCGTCGCAGCCTGATCGGTTTGACGGTGGGTTGCGTGTCCTGCATGGCGCTGCTGGCGAGTGACCTGCGTTCGAAGGCACTGACCTGGCTGGGCGGCTATTCCTATGCGATCTTCCTGTTCCATGTTTTGTTTGCGGCGACATCGCGGTTTGTCCTTGGGCGGTTGGGTGTGAAGGATGAGAGTCTGCTGGTGTTCGGCGGCGTGACTTGTGGTTTGCTGGGACCGGTGGTGCTTTCGATGATTTTCAGTCGATTCAACTTCACCTCCGTGCTGTTTCTGGGTGAGCGTGCTGCGACAAAAAAGCCTGCGGCGAGCATCGCTCCGGTGGCGCAGACCCAATGATTGTCCGAGGGAAGGAAGCAATGCATGTTGGCAGTTGATGACATTCAGCCCGTTGCTGCGTCGGTGATTGAGGTTGGCGACGCGCGCGAGCGGTTTGCTCAGTGGCGTGAAGGTAAGGCTGGCCAGGTACTGTCGATCTCGGTGATCGGCGACAGCTACAGCGCCGGGCAGGATTTTTATCTGAACAAACTGGTGCAGCGCGTGGCCGGGGAGGTTGGTTTTGCCGGCCCCGGCTATGTCGGCTTCAACCACGGCGCGGCGCTGGGTGGCACGCATTTCAAATACACCCGCAGCAGCGAAAAGTACTTCGGCGGGGATTGGCAAGTGTCCGGCCTCGGCCAAGCCAGTCCCGACAGCCGCACGGTAATGGGCCGCCCCGGCGCATGGCTGCAGATCGATGCCAGCCCGACGCCGGCCATCAGCACCGCCGTGACTCAGGCGAAATTGCTTTACCTGGGCAACGGCGAGCCCAACGAGATCCGCTACCGCTGGACCCCGTCGCAAGACTGGCAACCCTTGACACTCGCCGGCTCAGGGGTTCAGGAGGTGCCGCTGCCCGGCGTATCGCAGGCGCCGGACTGGGCGTTCCGGCTGGAAGTGGTGAAGGGCGCGCCAACCCTGTTCGGTCTGTGGATGAGCAACGAACAAGGCGGCGTGCGGGTTTCCAAGCTGGCCGCCTCCGGCGCGGCATCCGGGGACTTCTACCACAGCGATAGCCACTGGCAGACGCAGTGGAAGGCGGCGGTGTCGAGCATTCCTGCGGACATTTACCTGATCATGCTCGGTGGCAACGATCAAGGCTTCGGCGTCAAACCCGAGCAGTATCTGAAGAACGTTCAAGGGCTGGTGGGGATGGTGCGCCAGATCCAGCCGAAGGCGAGCATCAACCTGATCCTGCGTCAGGACACCACACGCTCCAGTGCTTACCCGATGTCGGCGTATGCGCAGGTGTTGCAGCCCTGGGCGCAGGCGGAGCATCTGGGTTATCTCGATTTGCAGTGCGCGTTCGGACCCGACGTCAAACGCTATGCCGCCGCCATGATCGGCCCGGACAAGATTCATCCGGTTCCGGCCACGGGTGGGCGGGTGATTGCCGATTACTTCTATCGCTGGATGGTGGGCGGGCAGGACCGTTGCGACGCGTCGCTTTGACTGCTGTTGCCACAGAACTGCAGGAGCGAGCCTGCTCGCGAAAAACTCAATAACACCGTAGTCCTTCAGGATGCGCGCGTTATCGTTGACGACCATCGCGAGCAGGCTCGCTCCTACAGGAGAGCTGTTTCGAAGTGCTGCAAATGACTCAGCAGTTCTGCCGTTTTGAGCGGCATCAATTGCGTGGCGCAGCGGGTTTCCACATTGATGATGATGGCCGGTTCGTTGCAGCAAATGCGCACCCGGAACCGCCAGTCGCTGAAAATCACTTTCAAGCCATCGCGGTCGTCGACTTCCAAAGCCTGATCGCCATACAGCTTTTTCAAGTGGGCGAGGAGGGGGTAGGGGTTGCGTATCGGCCGGCGAATGTCTCCGGACGAGGGAAACATGCCGATCCGTTCCACCAGCAGCGTGCTGCCCAACCAGGGCTCATTGGCGCTGGGTAATGGCTGATGGCGCGACAACCAGGTCATCACGCCGAGGTTGCCCACCTCCAGTTCATTGTCTGCCGAGTGTTTTGCGTTGTTCATGATGGCTTGCCTGAATGAAGAGTGGGCGTGTGGTTGGTGTGGAGCGTTGGATCGGCTTGGGCCAGGTCAGAGACCCTTGAGGTACACGTTGTCGTAGCAAAAATTGGTCGCTTCGAGATAGCCCTCCGCGCCGCCGCAATCGAAGCGCATGCCTTTGAACTTGTAGGCCAGCACGCAGCCGTTCTGGGCCTGCTTCATCAATGCGTCGGTGATCTGGATCTCGCCACCTTTGCCGGGTTGGGTGTCGGCGATGAGGTCGAAGATATCCGGCGTCAGAATGTAGCGGCCGATGATCGCCAGATTGGACGGGGCGTCTTGCGGGCTGGGTTTTTCCACCATGTTGTTGACCCGGTAGATGCCTTCGGAGATCAGCTCGCCAGCAATTACGCCGTACTTGTGAGTCTGGTCGCGCGGCACTTCCTGAATGGCCACGATTGAGCAGCGGAATTTTTTGTAGAGCTGGATCATCTGCGTGAGCACGCCGTCACCTTGCAGGTTCAGGCACAGGTCATCGGCCAGCACCACCGCGAAGGGCTCATCGCCGATCAATGGGCGGCCGCTGAGAATCGCGTGGCCCAGGCCTTTCATTTCGACCTGACGGGTATAGGAGAAGGTGCAGGTGTCGATGAGTTCGCGGGTGCCAGCGAGGAACTTCTCTTTCTCGGTGCCACGAATCTGGTGCTCCAGTTCATAGCTGATGTCGAAGTGGTCTTCCAGTGCACGCTTGCCCCGCCCGGTGACGATTGCCATGTGTTGCAGGCCGGCGTCCCGGGCTTCTTCAACGGCGTACTCGATCAACGGCTTGTTGACGATCGGCAGCATTTCCTTGGGCATGGCTTTGGTTGCCGGCAAGAAACGCGTGCCATAGCCGGCAGCGGGGAACAAACATTTACGAATCATAAAAGTATCCTGGACAGTCACGGCACATCGTCAACGAGTGCGCGCAATAACGAGTGATTGCAAGTTTCAATGAGTATTGAAGGTGTACTTTAATACCCGAGTCAGGTTGTTAATGGCAATTAGTGGTAGTGGCAGAATGCGCCAATGTTATGAGATGTCGGATAGATACTTGTTAGTTATTTTTAGTCGGTATCTGTTGATAGTGAGGAAGGCGTTGGAGTGCTAATAAGTACCGGGCAATACAGTTTGACCTGCAAAAATATTTATTGCCAGTCGTTGAACTAAATTTGTTTTAGGTTGTTGTCGCCCTGTTTGTGTGGTTCACGACACATCTTCAATACACGGGGCTTGACACGCTACTGAGTACTTTCCTCTCTATGGACCGCACTATGAAAATTCTGGTAACGGGTGGAGCCGGATATATCGGCTCGCACACCACACTCGCGCTGCTTGAAGCAGGCTATGAAGTTGTAGTGCTGGATAATCTTTGCAATAGCAGTGATGCGGCGCTGCATGCGGTTGAAGCCATTTGCGGCAAAAGTGCGTTGATGATTCGCGGCGATGTGTGCGACAGGGCTTTGCTGGATCGGATTTTTCAAGAGCATGCCATTGATGCAGTGCTGCACTTTGCCGGGCTCAAGGCGGTGGGCGAGAGCGTGCGCAAGCCGCTTGAGTACTATGAGACCAACGTCAGCGGCAGCATTACGCTGTGTC
Organism: Pseudomonas sp. Sample_24; assembly: GCF_004307605.1. Lineage (NCBI taxonomy): Bacteria > Pseudomonadati > Pseudomonadota > Gammaproteobacteria > Pseudomonadales > Pseudomonadaceae > Pseudomonas > Pseudomonas sp. Sample_24. The sequence continues at coordinate 2,023 of NZ_RCNW01000060.1, read as the reverse complement.
AGGCGATGGCTGCTGCCGGGGTGTTCCGGCTGGTGTTCAGTTCATCGGCCACAGTCTATGGCGCGCCGGATCAGATGCCGATTCGCGAGGATTTCCCCACGGGCAATCCGACCAATCCCTACGGCCAATCGAAGCTGATCGTCGAGAACGTGCTGCGCGACCTGAGCCTGGCGGAGCCGCGCTGGAGCATCGCGCTGTTGCGCTATTTCAATCCAATCGGCGCGCATGACAGCGGGCAGATGGGTGAAGACCCTAATGGCATTCCCAATAACCTGGTGCCTTACATCAGCCAGGTCGCGGTCGGCAGTCTGCAAGAGCTGTCGATCTTCGGTGACGATTACCCGACGATCGACGGCACTGGCGTGCGTGACTACATCCACGTCGTGGACCTTGCGGACGGGCATCTCAAGGCATTGCAGTCCATCGCCGGGCGTACCGGCATTCATACCTGGAACCTCGGTACGGGCGATGGCTACAGCGTGATGCAAGTGCTGCGGGCTTTCGAGCAAGCGAGTGGGCAGTCGGTGCCGTATCGCGTGATGCCGCGTCGTTCGGGCGATGTTGCCCAGAGCTGGGCTGATCCGTCCAAGGCCGCGAAAGAGTTGGGCTGGAAAGCAACACGCAACTTGCAGCAAATGATGACCGACACCTGGCGCTGGCAATCGAATCATCCCAAGGGTTATCTCGGATGATGTCGTTTTGGCTCAATGTTATTTCCAGTCAGGTTGTTAGATAACGTCGGGAAAATACACTGGAAATGCCTTTTGCATATCCGTAGATATAAACCTGCCGTTTGACGTTTATCAGTCAGGAGTGACTGTGAATGAATGACGGATCTTGTTCGCACTTTTTGCGACTTGAACTCTACCACCTCTAACGGAACGCCCGGTGTTAATCGGGTTGAATGTTAGAAAGGAGTTGATATGAGAAAAGTGATGGCAGTTGCCCTGTTGACGATGTTGAGCAACTGGGCTGCCGCAGCTGAAGCGCCGCTGACTGCGGTGACCAATGTAGTTGGCAGTGTAGCGGCTTCTCAAGCCCCTGCAGCTAGTACTGCAATGGTTGCCAGTGCAATAGCGGCGTCAAACAGCGGTGGCAGTGCCAACGGCGGTACCACCGGTACGACCGGTACCACAGGTACCACCGGCACGCACAACTAACAGAAGTTTTGTTAGTGCAGTACAGGGTCGCCCGACGCAAGTCGGGTGACTTCTTTTTTAGATTCGCCCTTGAATAGCGTAGTGCCATTATGACTCGTAGTTTTTCTCTTTTAATGTTGGCAAGTCTCGCTTTACAAGGTTGCATGTTTTCCCCCGGCCAATACCTGAGCACCAGTGATATCACCCGCCAAGGGGCCAGTGAAAGCAGCAGGGTCGAGCTGATCCCGATTACCCCCAAGCTCATATCCACCACCCGCGCCACGCAAAAGCGTGAGTCGCTGCCGGCGGAGCTGTTGGCGACTCCGGCCGAGTACCGCATCGGTAACAACGATGTCTTGTACATCACGGTCTGGGATCACCCTGAACTGACAGCCCCGTCCGGCGCGCAACAACAGATCGATGCCAACGGACGGCTGGTGCGCGCCGACGGCACGCTGTATTACCCCTTCATCAAAGAAGTCCAGGCTGCCGGGCGTACGATCCAGCAACTGCGCGCAGACATCGAACAACGGCTGTCGGCGTTTATCGCCGAGCCGCAGGTAGATGTCGCAGTGCTGCGATTCGCTAGCCAGAAAGTCGTGGTCACCGGCGCCGTGACCAAGGGTGGCCCGCAAGCGATTTCCACCAACCCGCTGAGCGTGGTCGAGGCCCTCGGTTCCGCTGGAATCGATACCAACAACGCTGACTTGTCCGGCCTGACGCTGACGCGCAACGGGCGGGTGTACCCGCTCAATCTCGACTCGCTCAACCAGCAGGACTCCGAGTTGCAGGGCGTCTATCTCAAGGGTGGTGATCAGTTGTATCTGCCGTACAACGACAACAAGCGCATCTACGTCATGGGCGAGGTCAACCAGCCGCGCGCG
>NZ_RCNW01000512.1:0-17730 GCF_004307605.1 Pseudomonas sp. Sample_24 | reverse complement strand
CCATCGTCTTTGCGTGTGCGTCGTACGGACATCGAAGTCCCCTATAAAGAAGTCATAGTGCGTCGCCTGGATTCAGGTCGGCGCAGTCTAAAGAATGAAAATGACGGTTCGTCAACGAGGGGGTAGACCCCGCAGACCGCAACGAGTTTAGAAACCGGTCAAGAACAGGCTCTGTGAAAACCATGACGGCGACGCCAGACCTGAAGGCAATCAGGGCTGGATCAAGCCGCAAGTGGTTTTCACAGAGGCTGCTAGCCGCCGGACTTCTTCGCTTTGAAACCGAGCTTGATCAGTTCAGCCAAGAGTAGCTCGACATGATCGCCCTGGATTTCAATGATCCCGTCTTTCAACGCCCCGCCGGTACCGCAGCGTTTTTTCAACGTCGTGGCCAGTTCCTTGAGCGCGTCTTCAGCCAACGGCACGCCGGTGATGGTGGTCACCGTCTTGCCGCCACGGCCCTTGCTTTCGCGGCGCACGCGAGCGATGCCGTCGCCGGCCGGGATAACGGTCTGTTTGCAGATGCAGGCGTCCACCGGTTTACTGCATTCCGGGCAATGACGACCTGCGTCGGTGGAAAATACCAGGCCACCAAGGGCGGCGAAGGATGCGGCTTTTTTGGCCACCGGCAATCCTCTTGGGAGGACAAAGACTGGTCGCAGCACTCGGGAAGGGCTATCGACCGCGAAGCCCCACTCAGGCAGGGGCAGCGCTACTGAACCGGCAGACTCTGTCGTTGGCGTGTCCTCTGCAGGAGCGAGCCTGCTCGCGATGAACCTGAGAACGCTGCGGGGTGTCAGGATACCCTCGTCATCGTTCACGACCATCGCGAGCAGGCTCGCTCCAACAGAACAGCAACAACCAATACCGGTTCAGCTTAAAAAGGTCGCGCAGTGTAACGGCAAAAACGCCGATTGCTAAGAGCCAATCGGCGCCAATTTATGCCTCTTTTGCGACGTCTTCGCCGCGTGACCGCAGATAGCGCTTCAACGCGGCCAAAGAGTCCGGGCAGTAAGGCTTTTGCTCGATTTCCTGCATGACCTGTTCGATGGGGATAAAACGCGCTTCCAGCACCTCTTCCGGTTGCAGGACCAACGGGCCATCCCACACCGCGGAAAACGCCGAGCACCACAGGCGATTGCCGGTGTCTTCGAAGAAAAAGTGGTCATGGGCGGTCAGTTCCACACCACGCACGCCCAATTCTTCTTCCAGTTCCCGCGCCGCCGACTCGGCGTAGGTTTCCGTCGCCAGCACCATGCCGCCCGCCGCCACGTCCCAGAAACCAGGATAGATTGCCTTGCTGAGTGTGCGCCGATGCACGCAAAGCTCACCCGCGGAGTTGAACAACATGATGTAAGTGCCGCGACCGATCAGCCCTCGCTCACGCAAATCGGAACGGACCAGGGCGCCGAGCAGGTTGTCCTGTTCGTCGACCCAGGCGATCTGTTCGGCATCCGAAGCCGCCCGATGGGCGGCCTCCCGCAGGTTATCGATGGAACTGTCGGCCATGACTCAGCCCTGATTGAGCAGTTGACGCAAATCGATCACTGCCGCGTTGGCCCGGGAAATGTAGTTGGCCATGACCAGCGAGTGGTTGGCCAAAACGCCGAAGCCGCTGCCATTGAGGATCATCGGACTCCACACGGCTTCCTGCGACGCTTCCAGCTCACGAATGATCTGGCGCACGCTGACCGTGGCGTTCTTCTTGGCCAGGACATCGGCGAAATCGACTTCGATGGCGCGCAGCAAATGCGACAAGGCCCAAGCCTGGCCTCGCGCTTCGTAGAACACGTTGTCGATCTGCAGCCATGGGGTTTCGACGATTTCTTCGTCGACTTGCGGCGCCACACCCGGTACCACGACCTCGGTTTTCAACGCGGTGTTGAGCTTGACCCGACCAACACTGGCCGACAGTCGTTGCGACAGCGAACCCAGACGCGTACCGACGTCGCCCAGCCAGTTGTTCAGGTTGTCGGCGCGGGCATAGAACAGCGCGCTCTTCTGGTTCGGATCGGACAGGCGCGCCTGATAACGGCTCAGGGAATTGATGCCTTCCTGGTACTCGGACTCACTGGATGGCAGCACCCAGCTCTTGTTGTCGAAGTTGAAACGCGGCTCGGCCTTGGCCAGATCAGCGTCTTCGGCGGACTGCGACTGCGAGCGGGCGAAATCTTTGCGCAACGCACGGCTCAGGTCGCGCACCTGTACCAGCACGCCATATTCCCAGCTCGGCATGTTGTCCATCCACAGGCCTGGCGGAAAGCGGTCGTTGGAGATATAGCCGCCCTGCTTGGTCAGCAACGTACCGGCAACGGTCTTGAGGGTTTCGACCGTGGTGTAACCGACCACCATTTGCTTGCCTTCTTTTTCGGCCGCCATTTGCGCAGTCTGCTGCACAGGAAACAGCGCAGGCTCCTGGCTCCAGTACCATCCCAAAGCAATCGCCACCAGCAGGTAGAGACCGATCAGCGTGGCCAGCGCGCGGCTGAACAGCAGGCCGCCCAGATAACTGCGGGTGGCCGACTTGGGCTCGGCGGCACGTTCAGGCGCACTGCCCGCGCGGTTTTTCCAGTCCAGCATGGCGATATCCTTTCAATCACTTGAGTTCAACGGTTCGACCACAACCATACAACAACGTGCCTTTGCCCGGCACCCGCCGTTGGCGTGATGACGAAAATTAAACGTCCCGCGTAACCGCAGCGATCATCACGACCGCTTCGCTGACGCTGCCCATAGGGGAATCCCCTAGCCCATACCCGCAAAAAAACAGCGTATCGGCTCATCTTCAGCCACCTGAAAACAACTCGTATTCAAGTCTGATCGGCAGCTCGAAACGCCCGGACATTTCATCACAAACGCCGTACAAGCCCCGGTCGGCGCGCCCTTCGCAAAAACCAACAGCCGATTTACGACCAATCAGTCAGAAACTGAATGCGTCCGCGTTGCAGATTATTGACGTACAGCACTCATGTCATCGCAAAGTGGTGCTAGCATAGAGCCACCACTCGACCTCAGCGCGCCCCCTAACTAGTAGTCAGGATATGACCGAGCCAGAAGATCCCAGCCGCGAGCGCCTCAAGCACCACTTTGCCCAGCGGGTAATTCATCAGGCACGTCAGATTCTTGAGATATGGCAGCGCCTGCAACGCAGCGAGTGGTCAAGCACCGATCTGTCGGAGCTGAGCGAGGCCAATCTGCGCCTGCTGCGCTTCGCCGAGCGTTTCGAACAGCCGGAACACACGCACCTGGCTCGCCAAATCACTCAGTCACTGGAAGCCGTCGATGCCAATCGCGGACGCTTGAGCAGTGGCCTGATCACTGACCTCAACCGCTTGATGCAGCGCCTGTCCCGCACTGGCCTGCGCCATGGCGACCAACTCGACCAGACGTTCCTGCCGCCCCTGCGCAAGCCGATCTACGTCATGCTGCAGGATCACGACCGCGCCGAACGCCTGGCCAAGCAACTGGAGTTTTTCGGGCTAAGCGCCCAGTCCCTGGACAGCGTAGCTGCGTTTCGCTCGTCGATGGTCGAGCGTCTGCCGGCAGCAATTGTCATGGACGTGGACTTCAGTGGCCCCGGCATCGGCCTGAAGCTGGCCGCCGAAGCCCAGGAAGGCCTCGATCATCAATTGCCGCTGTTGTTCTTCAGCCTGCACGAAACCGATACCCCGACCCGACTCGCCGCCGTGCGTGCCGGTGGTCAGGAGTTCCTCACCGGCACGCTCGAAGCGTCGAGCCTGCTGGAGAAAATCGAAGTCCTGACCTGCGTTGCCCAGTACGAACCCTATAAAGTGCTGATCATCGACGACTCCCGTGCCCAGGCCTTGCACACCGAGCGCTTGCTCAACAGCGCCGGGATTGTCACCCGGACGCTGATCGAGCCGATCCAGGCCATGGCCGAACTGGCGGACTTCCAGCCGGACCTGATCATCCTCGACATGTACATGCCGGCCTGCACGGGTACGGAACTGGCCAAGGTGATCCGTCACAACGACCGTTATGTCAGCGTGCCGATCATTTACCTGTCCGCCGAAGACGATCTGGACAAGCAGCTCGACGCCATGAGTGAAGGCGGCGACGACTTCCTGACCAAGCCGATCAAACCCCGGCACTTGATCACCACCGTGCGCAATCGCGCGGCGCGGGCGCGCAACCTCAAGGCTCGCATGGTCCGCGACAGCCTCACCGGCCTGTACAACCACACCCACATCCTGCAATTGCTCGAAGACTGTTCGTTCCGCTCTCGTCGCGAGAACAAACCGCTGAGCTTCGCCATGCTCGACATCGACCACTTCAAGCGCGTCAACGACAGCCACGGCCACCCCATGGGCGACCGGGTGATCAAGAGCCTGGCGTTGTTCCTCAAGCAGCGCTTGCGCAAGACCGACTTCATTGGCCGCTACGGCGGTGAAGAGTTCGCCATTGTCATGCCGGACACCGACCTTGAGGCGGCCTACAAGGTCCTCGATGAAATCCGCCAGCGCTTTGCCGAAATTCACTATCCGGCTCAACCCCAGGATTTGTGGTGCACGTTCAGCGCCGGGGTGGTGGAGTTGTGTGAAACCTCCGACAGCCTGTCCATGGCCAGCCAGGCGGATGAGGCGCTCTATCGTGCCAAAGGTGCCGGGCGCAACCGTGTCCAGGCGGCGGGGACATCAAAGCAAAGTGCCACTTTTTCATCGCAATTGACCCCTTCGGTCATAACCCTGTAACAGAAACGCAATAACTTCAGGCGCTTACCATTTCTGCCGTTGGTAGTCCGTGATGCGCCTGAAGCTGCTGACCAATCTCAACACCCTCCTTTTAGTCGCCGTGTGCGTAGCCCTTGGCGCGACGCTGTGGTGGTCGCAAAAAGCCCTCGAACGCCCGTACCTATTAATGGAGCGTTACCTGGGTTTGTCCCAGCAGTTTCAGAACGATGTGGCGCGCAACATCGAGGATTACCTCGCCAGCGGCGATGCCCTGCGCTTGAGCAACGCCACCCAGGCCATTGATGCCCTGCAAACAGAACTCGGCGAATTGCCACCGGCGCTGGCCGAAAGCCTGCGCCCTAGCCTGTCCAACCTGAGTGACTTCAGCAAAACCGATCTGCTGGCCGCGGGCAAGCTCGCCGGAGATCCGCAGGCCCTGCTGCTGCAAGCCGAGCGGGAATTGGCTGCCAGCCTCGACCAGCTCAGTCAGTACGCCAGCGCCAACGCGGCGTACCTGACGCCATTGCTCACTGCATCGCAGCATTTGGGTAAATTGTCGCTGGCCCGGGACAAACTGGTCAGCAGCGGCCGCAGCGAACTGGCCGCCGATGTCGAGCGCGAAGTCACCCACATCCGCACCCAGGCCGAGCTGCTGGACGCCCTGCCCTTGCTGGGCGTGGCAGCCAGCAGCGAATCGAACACCGATGATTTCGCCTCGATGATGGGGCTGGAAAACACTGAGAAAGCTGTCGCCGAGGATGCCGGCGTTGGCTACAAGCGTGAACTCAATAGCCTGCTAACCCGTTACCCGGCGGAGCTGGCTCGGACCCGCGAGCAGATCCAGAAACGCGCCGATCTCAGTACCGCGACTCATCTTAAAATCGCCGATGTGCAACACGCCATCGCCGGGCTGGAACCGGTGGTCCGCGCCCAGCACGGGCAAATCCAGGGCGAAGTCCGACTGATGCAAGGCGTGATGATCGGTTTGATTTTGCTGATCGCGCTGCTGATCGACAGCCTGCAACGCAAACTCGCCCGGACCCTGACCAACCTCGCTCCGGCGCTGTCGACCTGGGCCGAAGGGGATTTCAGCCAGGACATCCAACTGGGCAAGACCAACCGCGAATTGCATGACATCGAAGCGTCGCTCAATCGCTTGCGCGCCTATCTGGTGGCGCTGGTGGGGACCATTCGCCTTAACGCCGAACAGGTCGCCGGCAGCAGCCGGACCCTCGCCGAATTGAGCAACGACCTGCACAGCGGTGCCGAGCACCAGGCGGGGGACACCGCATTGATCCGCGACTCCCTCGGCGAACTGGAAGCGACCATTCAGCAAGTCGCCGGCGATGCCAGCCAGGCTGCCGAAGCCAGTCGGCATGCGGGCCTCGCGGTGGAGCACGGGCAGCAAGTCATTGGCCTGAGCCTGACAGGCCTGCATGCGCTGGTGGACGAAGTGCAGGGCAATGCACAGATGATCGAACATCTGGCCGAAGAGTCCGCGACCATCGGCGGGGTGCTGACGGTGATTCGCTCGATTGCCGACCAGACCAATCTGCTGGCGCTGAATGCGGCCATTGAAGCGGCACGCGCCGGGGAAATGGGTCGCGGCTTTGCCGTGGTGGCTGAAGAAGTTCGCTCACTGGCGCAACGCACTGCTGGCGCCACCGCCGAAATCCAGACCTTGATCGCCGGTCTGCAAACCGCCGCGCGCCAGTCGGTCGAAGGCATGCGCGCCCAGGTCGAACACGCCGAAGCCACCGCCAACCAGGCCCAGGCGGCCGATGGCGCGCTGGATAAAATCGTCGGGGCGATCCAGACCATCTCTGACACCGCAGTGCGCATCGCCGATGTCACCGCCCAGCAGAGCGGCGCCGTCAGTGAGATTCGCGACCACAGCGAGCGGATTCATCAGTTGGGCGGGGATAACTTGCTGCGCATTGGCGAAGGGCGCGAGCAAGGGGAAAATTTGCTGGTGCTGGGTGGGCGCCTGCATACCGCCGTTCAGGCCTTCCGCGTCTGATAAGCCGCCATCGCTGGCAAGCCAGCTCCCACAGGATTGAGGGTGCTTATTGATCTTGTGGACAACCTTGATACTCGTGGGTGTTGGCTTGCCAGCTCCCACAGGGTTGAGGGTGCTTATAGATCTTGTGGATACCTGCAAAACTTGTGGGAGCTGGCTTGCCAGCGATGACGTCGGACCAGTCACCCCAGCACTACCCGCACTGCACATCCGCACGACGTCCGCTATCATCCCCCCAATTCCGATACGCGAGATTGTCATGCGCCGTTTGCTCTGCCTGCTTTTATTCGTGCTCGCCCTGCCGGCCGCCGCCACCGGCCTGTTGGAGAGCCGTCCCAGTTCTACCCTGGGCTCGATCAACAACAGCGCCGACTTCCTGCCGGTACGTGAAGCTTTTCAGTTGAGCCTGGTAGAAAGCACGCCGCAATCGATCAAACTGCGTTTCGTCGCCACCGAAGGCTATTACCTCTACCGTCACCGCTTCCAGTTTCGCGCAGAACCGGGCGATGTCACCCTCGGGGCAGCGCAATTGCCCGACGGCCAAAAGAAGCACGACGAGTACTTTGGCGATGTCGAGGTCTACCACGGCGTTCTCGATGTAGAACTACCGCGCTCCGATCAGCGCGCCTTTACCTTGGTGGTGACTTATCAGGGCTGCGCCGACAAGGGCCTGTGTTATCCGCCGGAAACCGAGCGCCTGAGTATCAACGCCGGCAACAGCGTGAGCGTGCCGTATAGCTGGAGCTGGCGCGAACTGGCGCTGTTTTTCCTCGCCGGTCTGGGCCTGACGTTCACCCCCTGCGTGCTGCCGATGCTGCCGATCCTGTCCGGCGTGGTGTTGCGCGGACAGGTCGGCGGCTGGCGCGGTTTCAACCTGTCGCTGGCGTATGTGCTGCCGATGGCGGCGTGTTTTGCCCTGCTCGGCGCCTTGATGGGGATGTTCGGTGCGCAACTCAATCTCCAGGCGCGCCTGCAATCGGCCTGGGTGCTGGTACCATTCGCGATGTTTTTCGCAGTGTTTGCCCTGGCGATGTTCGGGGTGTTCGAGCTGAAGTTGCCGCACGCCATCAGCAGCCGGCTCGACCGCATTGCTGGTCGCACCGAAGGCGGCTCGCTGTGGGGCGCGGCAGTGCTGGGCGTGGTTTCCAGCCTACTGGTTTCGCCCTGCGTATCGGCACCCTTGGCCGGTGCGTTGCTGTACATCAGCGCCAGCGGCGATGCCTTGGGCGGTGGACTGAAACTGTTCATGCTCGGCCTGGGCATGGGCGCGCCACTGTTATTGGTGGCCACCGGCGGCGCGGCGTGGCTGCCAAAAAGCGGCCCGTGGCTGATCTATGTGAAGAATGCAATTGGCGTGTTATTGCTGGGACTGGCAATCGGCTTGCTCAGCCGGGTTTTGCCGGGCCAAGTCACGCTGCTGCTGATCGGCCTGCTGGCCGCGGGTGTCGGCTTGTTCCTCGGCGCACTGGAATTCGTCTACAAACCACCGCGAAAACGCCTGGGCCAGCTATTCGGGATGTTCCTGCTGTTTTACGCGCTGGCCTGCTGGTTCGGCGCATTCAGCGGCCAGAGCGACCCGTTCAACCCCATCGGCCAGCCGCGCACCATTGCCAGCAACGCGCCAACCCAGGAAACCAGTGCCTGGCAAACCGTAGACACCCCGGCTGAACTCGACCGTGTGCTCGCCCAAGCCCGCTCAGCCAACACTGCGCTGCTGCTCGACTGGTACGCCGACTGGTGCATCAGTTGCAAAGTGATCGAACGGGAGGTACTGAACGACCCCATCGTCATCGAACGCCTCAAGGGTTACAGGCTGGTGCGCTTTGATATCACCCAGAGCAACGCCGAACAACGCGCCCTGCTCGATCGCTACCAACTGTTCGGCCCCCCTGCCTTGATGTTTTTCGGCAAGGACGGCGTCGAACGTGTCGATGTGCGGGTGATCGGCGAGATCAATGCGCGGGACTTCGCCGAACGTGTTGCCAGGGCGAATGACCGGATTTAAGCAAGCAGTCATATATTTCGCGCAAACATCGGTCATCGTGCTGGCTATTGCAGAGAACTGGACAGTCACAAAGGCTTTGCGGCATAGTCGCCGAGTTCTGACAATTGCACACGGATAACAAAGGAACCGCCGATGGCGACGCTACTCGTTCTGCACGGACCCAACCTGAACCTGCTCGGCACCCGTGAACCGGGCACCTATGGCGCCACGACGCTGGCCCAGATCAACCAGGACCTGGAACGCCGTGCCCGTGAAGCCGGCCACCATTTGCTGCACCTGCAAAGCAATGCCGAGTACGAATTGATCGACCGCATCCACGCCGCTCGCAGCGAAGGTGTGGACTTCATTTTGATCAACCCGGCAGCTTTTACGCATACAAGTGTCGCATTACGTGACGCGCTGCTGGCGGTGAGCATCCCATTCATCGAAGTGCATTTGTCCAACGTGCACAAACGCGAACCTTTCCGCCATCACTCTTACTTCTCCGACGTAGCGGTAGGAGTGATCTGCGGCCTTGGCGCCAGCGGTTATCGACTGGCCTTGGAGGCTGCATTAGAGCAGCTTGAACAACAAGCTATACGCCCCTGACCGACCCTTGGGAGTTGATGATTCATGGATATCCGTAAAGTTAAGAAACTGATCGAATTGCTGGAAGAGTCCGGCATCGACGAGCTCGAGATCAAGGAAGGCGAAGAGTCCGTACGCATCAGCCGTCACAGCAAAACCCCGGCTCAGCAGTACTACGCTCCTGCGCCAATGCCAGCTCCGGCTGCCGCGCCTGTCGCTGCCGCCGCTCCGGCTGCCGCTGCCGCCGCACCTGCAGCGCCTGCCGCACCAGCGTTGAACGGCACCGTTGCCCGTTCGCCAATGGTCGGTACGTTCTATCGCAAGTCTTCGCCAACCTCGCCGTCCTTCGTTGAAGTCGGCCAGACCGTGAAGAAAGGCGACACCCTGTGCATCGTTGAAGCCATGAAGATGATGAACCACATCGAAGCTGAAACCAGCGGTGTGATCGAATCCATCCTCGTCGAAGACGGCCAGCCGGTTGAGTACGACCAACCGCTGTTCACCATCGTTTGAACCGCGGAGAGCCTTTGATGACTGCGAAGTTGGAAAAAGTTCTGATCGCCAACCGCGGTGAGATCGCCCTGCGGATCCTGCGCGCCTGCAAAGAGATGGGCATCAAGACCGTCGCCGTTTACTCCAAGGCTGACAAGGAACTGATGCACCTGGGTCTGGCAGACGAGTCCGTCTGCATCGGCCCGGCATCGGCCGCCCACTCCTACCTGCACATTCCGGCAATCATTGCCGCGGCCGAAGTGACCGGCGCTACCGCCATTCACCCAGGCTACGGTTTCCTTGCGGAAAACGCCGACTTTGCCGAGCAGGTCGAGAACTCCGGCTTCGCCTTCATCGGCCCGAAAGCCGACACCATTCGCCTGATGGGCGACAAGGTATCGGCCAAGCACGCCATGATCGCCGCCGGTGTACCGACCGTTCCGGGTTCTGACGGCCCGCTGCCGGAAGACGAAGAAACCGCTCTGCGCATTGGTCGCGAAGTCGGTTATCCGGTGATCATCAAGGCCGCTGGCGGCGGTGGTGGTCGCGGCATGCGCGTTGTGCATAAAGAAGAAGACCTGATTTCCTCGGCGAAACTGACCCGCTCCGAAGCAGGCGCGGCGTTCGGCAACCCGATGGTCTATCTGGAAAAGTTCCTGACCAACCCGCGTCACGTGGAAGTCCAGGTGCTTTCCGACGGCCAGGGCAACGCCATCCATCTGGGCGACCGCGATTGCTCGCTGCAACGTCGTCACCAGAAAGTTCTCGAAGAAGCGCCGGCACCGGGCATCGACGAGAAGGCTCGCCAGGAAGTTTTCGCTCGCTGCGTCAAGGCGTGCATCGACATCGGTTACCGGGGTGCGGGCACTTTCGAGTTCCTGTACGAGAACGGCCGCTTCTACTTCATCGAGATGAACACTCGTGTCCAGGTAGAGCACCCGGTTTCGGAAATGGTCACCGGTATCGACATCGTCAAGGAGATGCTCAGCATCGCCGCCGGCAACAAGCTGTCGTTCACCCAGGATGACGTGGTCATCCGCGGTCACGCGCTGGAGTGCCGGATCAACGCCGAAGATCCGAAAACCTTCATGCCGAGCCCGGGCACGGTCAAGCATTTCCACGCACCAGGCGGCAACGGCGTTCGCGTCGACTCGCACCTGTACAGTGGTTATGCCGTACCGCCGAACTACGATTCGTTGATCGGCAAGCTGATCACTTACGGTGCAACCCGTGACGAAGCCATGGCGCGCATGCGCAATGCGCTGGACGAAATCGTGGTCGACGGGATCAAGACCAACATCCCGCTGCACCGCGACCTGACCCGCGACGAAGGCTTCTGCAAAGGGGGCGTGAACATTCACTACCTCGAGCACAAGCTGGCCGGCGAGAAGCACTAAGCTTCGAACCTGCACCTGACAAAGCCGCCTTCGGGCGGCTTTGTTGTTTCTGCAGATGCTCCCCAGAAACCTTGTGGCGAGGGAGCTTGCTCCCGCTCGGTTGCGCAGCAGCCGCAAGACCATTCATCCGAGTTGCGTCAGACAAAGCCTTATCTGCCATTTTGGGACCGCATCGCGCTCCAGCGGGAGCCAGCTCCCTCGCCACAGAGAGCGTCGTCTGCGGTATTGGATGGCAACCCGGTCGTCTTCTGCGTTGCGCTCGCGTAAACTTGCGCGCTTCTCGCAGCCCGCTAGGCTGCAATCTATATTTTTCAAAGGTGCCCGCCATGCCTTGGCTGCAAGTCCGTCTCGCCATCAGCCCAGAACAAGCCGAAACCTACGAAGACGCTTTCCTTGAAGTGGGCGCCGTATCGGTGACCTTCATGGACGCCGAAGACCAGCCGATCTTCGAGCCGGAACTCAACACCACGCCACTGTGGTCGCACACCCACCTGCTGGCCCTGTTCGAAGGTGGCACCGAGCCTGGCCCGGTGCTGGCTCATCTTGAGCTGTTGACTGGCAGCCCGCTGCCCGAACACCACAGTGAAGTGATCGAAGACCAGGATTGGGAACGCAGCTGGATGGACGGTTTCCAGCCGATGCGTTTCGGTCAGCGCCTGTGGATCGTACCGAGCTGGCATGCCGCTCCCGAACCAGACGCCGTCAACCTGCTGCTGGACCCGGGCCTGGCGTTCGGCACCGGCACCCACCCGACCACCGCGCTGTGCCTGGAATGGCTCGACGGTCAGGATCTGAAAGATTGCAACGTGCTGGACTTCGGCTGCGGCTCGGGGATCCTGGCCATTGCCGCCTTGCTGCTGGGCGCCAGGGAAGCGGTCGGCACCGACATCGACGTGCAGGCGCTGGAAGCTTCCCGCGACAATGCCGGGCGCAACCACATTGCCAATGAGCTGTTCCCACTGTATCTGCCGGAAGATCTGCCGCAGGTTCAGGCTGATGTGCTGGTAGCGAACATTCTCGCTGGCCCGCTGGTATCCCTTGCACCGCAGCTGTCCGGCCTGGTCAAGCCCGGTGGCCGTCTGGCGCTGTCGGGGATTCTGGCCGAGCAAGGCGATGAAGTGGCTGCAGCCTACGCCAAGGACTTCGATCTGGATCCGATCGCCAATCGCGATGGCTGGGTGCGCATCACAGGCCGTCGGCGCTAGAATGAGCGTCTGCATAATCCGGATCGCCGCATGACCGATAGCTTCGTCACCCAGTGCCCGCATTGCCAAACCAGTTTCCGCGTCAGCCATGCCCAGTTGAGCGTGGCGCGCGGGGTCGTTCGCTGTGGCTCATGCCTGCAGGTATTCAACGCGGCCAAGCAATTGCTTGAACAGGCCGGCAAAGAGCCTGCCGCGCCGATTGCACCTGCCATCGCGCAAGCCCCAGCACCCGAACAACCGCGTGCCATCAGCCAAAAGCAATGGAGCGCGGCCGAACTGGATCTGGACAGCCTCGACCTCGACGAAGAACTCGCCCGGCTCGAACAGCGGGAAATCCAGCCCATCACCGAATTCGGCCGCCCCCGCGAAGACAGCCTCAGCGCTCGCCGCGACAGCACTGAAATCGACGAAGAACCCTGGACCACTGACAGCCTGTTCAGCGAATCGGCCGCCGATCGTGCGCAAACGGGCAATAACCTTGACGAGCTCGATGCGCTCGACACTCCTGTTTCAGAAGAACCCCTGAAAGAGACAGGCATCCTCGCACGCACCGAACCCTCGCTATCGCTGGAACTCGAGCCGGTGGAACTGGACGACGAACCCCAGCCGCCACATTTACGCCTGCACGACCCGCTCGATCCTCCACTTCATCACGAACGCCTTTCGGCAACGGCTACTGAAGAAATCGACGCCGACCTGCCTTCGATCGAGCCCTTGCGCAAGCGTCGCGAACGCAGCGAACCGGGCGTTCGCGCCGAAGTCTTGCAAGACCTGACCGATGACCCGCTGCAACTGGACTGGCAAAAACGCCGTTCGCCGTGGGGGCGCCGATTCTTCTGGCTCGTGCTGATCCTGCTGGGCGCCGGCGCACTCGTGGGCCAGTACGTCGCCTATCACTTCGACGAACTGGCACGCCAGGACCAATATCGCCCATGGTTCCAGCAACTGTGCCCACACATCGGTTGCACGGTGCCCTCCAAGGTCGACATCGCCAAAATCAAAAGCAGCAACCTGGTAGTGCGCAGCCACCCGGAGTTCAGTGGTGCGCTGGTGGTTGATGCGATCATCTATAACCGCGCGCCCTTCTCCCAGCCCTTCCCGCTGCTGGAACTGCGCTTCGCCGACCTCAACGGCCACCTGATCGCCAGCCGCCGCTTCAAACCCGGCGAGTATCTCGGGGGCGACCTCGAAGGCATGGCCGAAATGCCTCCGCAAACCCCGATCCACATCGCACTCGACATTCTCGATCCAGGTGCAAAAGCGGTGAATTACAGCCTGAGCTTCCACTCGCCCGAGTGAAACGGTTCACCGCTCTTCAATTGACG
Source organism: Pseudomonas sp. Sample_24 (assembly GCF_004307605.1). NCBI lineage: Bacteria > Pseudomonadati > Pseudomonadota > Gammaproteobacteria > Pseudomonadales > Pseudomonadaceae > Pseudomonas > Pseudomonas sp. Sample_24. The sequence goes on along the minus strand of NZ_RCNW01000512.1, from coordinate 4,031 downwards.
ACGGCTTTCTGACTTTCCCTGCGCGAACCAAACCGCTGGCGATAACGGAATAACTGTTCAGATTTTGTTCAATTCGACCTTTATCCAGTCATCGAGAGCGGGTATCATGCCAACCCTTTTTCGAACTCTCATGATCCGGCCCCACAACAGGGAAGCCCTATGTCGGCGGTACGCATCGGTCCATACACATTACACAACGGCTTGATTCTCGCCCCGATGGCGGGGGTCACCGACCAACCCTTTCGTCAGCTGTGCAAACGATTGGGCGCGGGACTGGTCGTCTCGGAAATGGTCACCAGCGACATGAGTTTGTGGAACACCCGCAAGTCGCGGATGCGCATGATCCACGAAGGTGATCCCGAGCCACGCTCGGTACAGATCGCCGGTGGCGATGCACAGATGCTGGCGGATGCAGCGCGGGCCAACGTCGAGTTGGGCGCACAGATTATTGATATCAACATGGGCTGTCCGGCGAAGAAGGTCTGCAACAAGGCCGCCGGCTCCGCACTGTTGAAGGATGAAGCACTGGTCACCGAGATCCTGCAGGCCGTCGTGGCTGCGGTTGATGTGCCGGTTACCCTGAAAATTCGGACCGGCTGGGACCGGGACAACAAGAATGGCCTGACGGTGGCGAAGATCGCCGAGCAGGCAGGCATTACGGCGCTGGCGGTACATGGCCGCACCCGTGCCGATCTGTACACCGGTGAAGCCGAGTACGACACCATTGCCGCGATCAAGCAGGCGGTATCGATGCCGGTGTTTGCCAACGGCGATATCGATTCGCCGGAAAAGGCCCGATACGTGCTCGACGCGACCGGTGCCGACGGCCTGCTGGTTGGCCGGGCCGCCCAGGGGCGGCCATGGATTTTTCGCGAGATCGACCATTTCCTGCGCACCGGCGAGAAGCTCCCGGCGCTGGAACTGATCGAGGTGGAACGCATTCTGCTAGAGCATCTGGCTGCGCTGCACGCCTTCTATGGAGACGTGATGGGCGTGCGCATTGCTCGAAAGCATGTGGGCTGGTATCTCGCAACCTTGCCGGGCGCCAGGGAGTTTCGCGCCCACTTCAATCGTTTGGAAGATACGGAAGCACAATGCGCCAACGTTCAGGGGTTCTTCGCCGAACGTTACAAGAGCCTGACAGGGGACGGAGAGGGGGTGGCCGCATGACGATGATGACCGAGACTTTAGTGAGTGGAACAACACCCGTGAGCGACAACGTGAATTTGAAACAGCACCTCAATACCCCGAGCGAAGAAGGTCAGACCCTTCGCGGGAGTGTCGAGAAAGCGCTGCACAATTATTTCGCCCACCTTGAGGGCGCTGCCGTCACGGATGTGTACAACCTGGTGCTCTCCGAAGTCGAGGCTCCCCTGCTCGAGTGCGTGATGAACTACGTCAAGGGCAACCAGACCAAGGCCAGCGAAATGCTCGGACTCAACCGGGGCACGCTGCGCAAGAAACTCAAGCAGTACGATTTGCTGTAAGCATTCAATCAAACCAGAAAGGCGCCCGCGTAAAACCGGTCGCCTTTTTTGCTGACTCCTTTGCTTTTGATGGAAATTGAAATGACCGACCAGACTACCCGCCTGCCGATCCGCCGCGCCTTGATCAGCGTTTCCGACAAGACCGGGATCCTTGAATTCGCCAAAGAGCTTGAAGCCCTGGGCGTCGAGATCCTCTCCACCGGCGGGACGTTCAAGCTGCTGCAGGACAACGGCGTTGCCGCTGTGGAAGTCGCTGATTACACCGGTTTTGCCGAAATGATGGACGGTCGGGTGAAGACCCTGCATCCGAAAATCCACGGCGGGATCCTCGGTCGTCGCGGTATCGACGATGCCATCATGAACGAACACGGCATCAAGCCGATCGATCTGGTGGCGGTCAACCTGTACCCGTTCGAAGCCACCATCAACAAGCCAGGCTGTGACCTGCCGACCGCCATCGAGAACATCGACATCGGCGGCCCGACCATGGTCCGTTCGGCTGCCAAGAACCACAAAGACGTGGCCATCGTGGTCAATGCCAGCGATTACGCCAGCGTCCTCGAAAACCTCAAGGCCGGTGGCCTGACTTACGCTCAGCGTTTCGACCTGATGCTCAAGGCCTTCGAACACACCGCTGCCTATGACGGCATGATCGCCAACTACATGGGTACCGTGAACCAGGCTGCCGAGACGCTCAGCACAGAAGGTCGCAGCGAATTCCCGCGCACGTTCAACAGCCAGTTCATCAAGGCCCAGGAAATGCGCTACGGCGAGAACCCGCACCAGAGCGCGGCGTTCTACGTGGAAGCCAAGCCTGCCGAAGTCGGCATCGCTACCGCGACCCAACTGCAGGGCAAAGAGCTGTCGTACAACAACGTGGCCGACACCGACGCTGCATTGGAATGCGTCAAGAGCTTCGTCAAGCCAGCCTGCGTGATCGTCAAGCACGCCAACCCGTGCGGCGTGGCTGTCAGCCCTGATGCCGAAGGCGGCATCCGCAAAGCCTACGACCTGGCTTATGCCACCGATACCGAATCCGCGTTTGGCGGCATCATCGCCTTCAACCGCGAACTGGATGCAGAGACCGCCAAGGCGATCGTCGAGCGCCAGTTCGTTGAAGTGATCATCGCCCCAAGCGTCAGCGAAGAAGCCCGCGCCATCGTTGCAGCCAAAGCCAACGTGCGCCTGCTGGCCTGCGGCGAGTGGTCGGCCGATCGTGCAGCAGCGTGGGATTACAAGCGCGTCAATGGTGGTCTGCTGGTGCAGAGCCGTGACATCGGCATGATCAGCGCCGATGACCTGAAAGTCGTGACCAAACGCGCTCCGACCGAACAGGAAATCCACGACCTGATCTTCGCCTGGAAGGTCGCCAAGTACGTTAAATCCAACGCCATCGTCTACGCCAAGAACCGTCAGACCATCGGTGTCGGCGCCGGTCAGATGAGCCGCGTGAACTCGGCTCGCATCGCTGCGATCAAGGCTGAGCATGCAGGCTTGCAGGTAGCCGGTTCGGTGATGGCGTCCGATGCATTCTTCCCGTTCCGCGATGGTCTGGACAATGCGGCCAAGGCGGGCGTGACGGCTGTGATCCAGCCAGGCGGCTCGATGCGTGATGCTGAAGTGATTGCTGCTGCCGACGAAGCCGGCATCGCGATGGTATTCACCGGCATGCGCCACTTCCGTCACTGATTTGTTTGCTTGATCGTACCCACGCTCTGCGTGGGCACGCAGCCCGGGACGCTCCGCGTCCCTCGGACGCGGAGCGTCCGTTGAGGCATTCCCACGCAGAGCGTGGGAACGATCAGCCCCCACAGAATTAGCGTCATCCGAGGTTTTTGAAATGAATGTTTTGATCATTGGCAGCGGTGGCCGTGAACACGCCCTGGCCTGGAAAGTGGCTCAGGATCCGCGCGTGCAAAAGGTTTTCGTGGCCCCGGGCAACGCCGGTACGGCCATTGAAGCCAAGTGCGAGAACGTCGCCATCGACGTACTGGCCCTTGAGCAACTGGCGGACTTCGCCGAGAAAAACGTTTCCCTGACCATCGTTGGTCCGGAAGTGCCACTGGTTGCGGGCGTCGTGGACCTGTTCCGCTCCCGCGGCCTGGACTGCTTCGGTCCGACCGCTGGCGCCGCACAGCTGGAAGGTTCGAAAGCTTTCACCAAGGACTTCCTGGCTCGCCACAAGATCCCGACCGCCGACTACCAGAACTTCACCGAGATCGAGCCTGCCCTGGCTTACTTGCGCGAAAAAGGTGCGCCAATCGTGATCAAGGCCGATGGCCTTGCCGCCGGTAAAGGCGTGATCGTCGCCATGACCTTGGCCGAAGCCGAAGACGCCGTGCGTGACATGCTCGCCGGCAATGCCTTCGGTGACGCCGGCTCGCGCGTCGTGATCGAAGAGTTCCTGGATGGCGAAGAAGCCAGCTTCATCGTCATGGTCGACGGCAAGAACGTCCTGCCAATGGCCACCAGCCAGGACCACAAACGCGTCGGCGACGGCGACACCGGGCCGAACACCGGCGGCATGGGTGCCTACTCCCCTGC
>NZ_RCNW01000470.1:0-2248 GCF_004307605.1 Pseudomonas sp. Sample_24 | reverse complement strand
AAGCGATTGCGGCGCTTGGCGCGGGTATAGCGCGTGCCGATAAAGATCGATAACGGTCTGAACATTCGCTGGGGCACCGTATAAAAATAAAAGACCCGAGGCCTGTTCAGGCCTCGGGTTTCAATCCGTCAGATGGGCGTCAGGCAACCTTCCTGCAAGTGCAGGACGCGGTCCATCTGGCGGGCGAGGTTCATGTCGTGGGTCACCACCAGGAACGCTGTGCGCATCGAGGTGCTGAGTTCCAGCATCAAATCCTGAATGCCTTCGGCGGTGTGTGAATCGAGGTTGCCGGTCGGCTCATCGAGCATCACCAGACCCGGATTGTTCACCAGAGCCCGGGCAATCGCCACGCGCTGCCGCTCGCCACCGGACAACTCGGCCGGTTTGTGCTCCAGGCGATGCCCCAGCCCCACCCGCTCCAGCAACGCCGTGGCACGCTGGCGCGCTTCGGGGATCGCAGTCTTGCCGATCAGCAGCGGCATGCAGACGTTTTCCAGCGCGGTGAATTCCGGGAGCAAGTGGTGAAACTGGTACACAAAGCCAAGCGCGCGGTTACGCAGCAAACCGCGCTTCTTCTCGCTCAGCGCCGAGAGTTCTTCACCGTCGAGCCAGACGCTGCCCGTTGACGGCGTATCCAGACCACCCAGCAAATTGAGCAAGGTACTCTTGCCCGAACCCGACTTGCCGACAATCGCTACACGCTCACCCGGGTGCAACTCCAGTTGCAGACCGGCCAGTACCTCAACCGACTCCGGGCCTTCCTCGTAGGACTTGCCCAGGCTGCGGCAGCTCAAGATTGCTTTTTCACTCATGCCCGACTCACTCATAACGTAGCGCCTCCGCAGGCTGGGTGCGCGCGGCACGCCAGGCTGGATACAGGGTGGCGAGAAAACTCAGGACCAACGCCGCAGAGCAGACCATCACAACGTCCTGGCTCTGCACCTGCGACGGCAGGTAATCAATGAAGTACACGTCGGCGTTGAGAAACTTGTGCCCGATCAAGCCTTCGAGGGCGGAGATCGCGGCACTGACGTTCAACGCGGCGAAGATCCCGACCACCGCGCCGATCGCCGTGCCGACCACACCGATGACCGTGCCTTGCACCATGAAAGTGCGCATGATCGTGCCCGGCGTGGCACCCAGCGTGCGAAGGATCGCGATGTCGCCCTTCTTGTCGTTCACCACCATCACCAGGGTGGAAATGATGTTGAAAGCGGCGACGGCAACGATCAGCAGCAGCAACAGGCCGATCATGGCTTTTTCCATGCGGATCGCCTGATACAGGTTGCCGTGGGTGCGCGTCCAGTCGCGGGCGTAGAAATGATCCTCGCCGAGCTCCCGGGCAATGTTCCACGCGGTACGCGGTGCCTGGAACAGATCATCGAACTTCAGGCGCAGGCCCTGGACCTGATCCGGTTTCCAGCGATGCAAGCGCGCCAGGTCCTGAAGGTTGGTGATGCCCAGGTAACCATCGAGTTCGCCCGCGCCAACGTGGAAGATGCCCACCACGGTAAAGCGCTTCATGCGCGGGAACATCCCGGCCGGGGTCACCGTGACTTCGGGCGCCACGAACGTCAGCTTGTCGCCAACCGCCGCACCGAGTTTCGCCGCGGCCTTGTCACCGATGACAATGCCGAACTCGCCTGGCACCAGGTCGTCGAGTTTGCCCTGCTGCATGAAGTGATCGATGATCGACACCTGACGCTCCAGCGCCGGGTCAATGGCATTGAGCAGTACTTTCGAGACCTTGCCGTTGTTGGTCAGCAAACCCTGCATTTGTGTAAATGGCGCTACGGCCGTCACCTGCGGGTTCTGCTTGACTTTGGCGGCCAGGCTTTGCCAGTCGCTGATGGCTTCACCGGATTCGATGGTCGCGTGGGGCACCATGCCCAGCACGCGGGTGCGCATCTCATGATCGAAGCCGTTCATGACCGACAGCACGACGATCATCACGACCACGCCGAGGGCGAGCCCGATCATCGAAGTCAGGGAAATGAATGACACAAAATGATTGCGACGCTTTGCACGGGTGTAACGCGTGCCGATAAATACGAAGAGAGGTCTGAACATGTCGGGGCTTGTTCGGAGGGAAAAGGAACGTCCTTGTGGCGGGGGTCGATAACCAGCTTTACACTCAGACCACCGCCGCTACCATGGGTTCGCCATGTCGACATTAGATGAAGAAGATCGCCGCGAATACTACCGTATCGAGGACACGATCGCACTGGAAATTCGGCCCCTGTCCGCT
>NZ_RCNW01000099.1:0-17797 GCF_004307605.1 Pseudomonas sp. Sample_24 | reverse complement strand
CGCGCGACTTTCTGCAGTTGCTTCTCGCAGCTGTCGAGGTCGGCGAAGATCAGTTCCAGGTCGATGATTTCGATGTCGCGTTTCGGGTCGACGCTGTTGGAGACGTGAATCACGTTCTCGTCTTCGAAGCAGCGGACCACGTGAGCGATAGCATCGGTTTCACGGATGTTGGCCAGGAACTTGTTGCCCAGGCCTTCGCCCTTCGACGCGCCGGCAACCAGGCCCGCGATGTCGACGAATTCCATGGTGGTCGGCAGGATGCGCTTTGGATTGACGATGGCCGCCAATGCCTCCAGGCGTGGGTCCGGCATCGGCACGATACCGCTGTTGGGTTCGATGGTGCAGAAGGGAAAGTTCTCGGCCGCAATACCGGATTTGGTCAGGGCGTTGAACAGGGTGGACTTGCCGACGTTAGGCAGGCCGACGATGCCGCAATTGAATCCCATGGTGTTTCCCCTCGGGTAAAAAGTCAGGCCTTCTGGCTGTGCAGGTTTTTCATCGCGCGGTTCCATTCACCGGCGAGGATATCCGGCAGCACGCCGAGGGCAAAGTCGATGCTGGCATCGAGTTTTTCCTGTTCGGCGCGTGGCGCACGACCCAGGACGAAATTTGAAACCATACTGGCAACGCCCGGGTGGCCAATGCCAAGCCGCAAGCGGTGAAAGGTATTCTGATTGCCCAATTGCGCAATGATGTCGCGCAACCCGTTGTGACCGCCATGGCCGCCGCCCTGTTTGAGCTTGGCGACGCCCGGAGGCAGGTCGAGTTCGTCATGCGCCACGAGGATTTCTTCAGGCTTGATGCGGAAGAAACCGGCAAGGGCCGCGACGGCCTGGCCGCTGCGGTTCATGTACGTGGTGGGAATCAGCAGACGAACATCCTGACCCTGATGCGAAAAGCGACCGGTCAGGCCGAAATATTTGCGGTCCGCCACAAGGTTTACGCCTTGTGCGTTCGCGATGCGCTCAACAAAAAGGGCCCCTGCGTTATGCCGGGTCTGTTCGTATTCAGCGCCTGGATTTCCCAGGCCAACGATCAGTTTGATGGCAGTCACGATAGGGGCCCTTCCTAGGAGTGGTGGATAACATCGCCGCAATCAGGGAGAGCGGCGAAAGTGGACGAAAATTGCTCATTTACCATGATGTAAACTCCGCGTTCTCGCCCGCTTTCTCGCTATGCTCTAGTCCGCGATGTTTCCGGTCACTCCGGCGAACAGAGTGAAATTACTCTGCTGCGCCTTCTTCGGTAGCTTCTGGAGCAACACGTGGAGCGTGGACGTTGGCAACAGCCTTGTCATCGCCGTGTGCCAGAGCAACGAACTCAACGCCTTTAGGGGCTTTGAGGTCCGACAGGTGAATGATCGAACCGATTTCGGCGTTAGCCAGATCGACTTCGATGAATTCAGGCAGGTCTTTCGGCAGGCAGGAAACTTCGATTTCCGAAGTAACGTGCGAGATTTCGCCGCCTTTCTTGGTCGGTGCTTCTTCGTTGATGAAGTGCACTGGAACGATAGCGGTCAGTTTCTGGCCAGCGACTACGCGTACGAAGTCAGCGTGCATCACGTGGCCTTTGGCCGGGTGACGCTGCAGGGCTTTGATCACGACGTTCTGCTTGGTGCCACCAACGTTCAGCTCGATGATGTGGCTGTAAGCCGCTTCGTTTTCGAGCAGTTTGGCAACTTCTTTGGCCAGCATGCTGATGGATTCAGGGGCTTTGTCGCCACCGTAAACTACAGCTGGAACCAGGCTTGCGAGACGACGCAGGCGGCGGCTCGCACCTTTCCCCAGGTCGGAACGCACTTCAGCATTCAGAGTAAAATCGTTCATGTTGTATCTCCAAAATAACCACACTCGCCCCAGCGTTTGCGACCAGCGCTAAAGGCGATATGGGCAAAAAAGCCCCGCCCCGACAGGAATGCCGGGGCGGGGCGCTTTTCGTCAACGAGACATTCGAAAAGGGCAGGGCCCTTAGCGGAACATCGCGCTGATCGATTCTTCATTGCTGATGCGGCGGACCGCCTCGGCAACTACCGGTGCGATATCCAGTTGACGGATACGCGCACAGGCTTGTGCTGCAGCGGACAGCGGAATGGTGTTGGTCACCACCAGCTCGTCCAGCACGGAATTTTCAATGTTTTCGATTGCCCGACCCGATAGCACAGGGTGCGTGCAGTAGGCGAAAACCTTGGCTGCGCCATGCTCTTTCAAGGCCTTGGCCGCGTGGCACAGGGTGCCGGCGGTATCGACCATGTCATCGACCAGAATACAGGTACGCCCTTCGACATCACCGATGATATGCATCACTTCAGAGTGATTGGCTTTCTCACGGCGTTTGTCGATGATCCCGAGATCCACGCCCAGGGATTTGGCGACGGCACGTGCACGCACGACGCCACCAATGTCCGGGGAGACGATCATCAGGTTTTCGAAGCGCTGATCTTCAATGTCATCCACCAGAACCGGGGAGCCGTAGATGTTATCTACCGGAATATCGAAGAAACCCTGGATTTGGTCAGCATGCAGATCAACCGTGAGAACACGGTCGATGCCGACTACGGTAAGCATGTCAGCCACGACTTTCGCGCTGATTGCCACACGTGCGGAACGCGGACGGCGATCCTGACGGGCATAACCAAAGTAAGGAATAACAGCAGTGATACGAGTAGCCGAGGAGCGGCGGAAGGCGTCAGCCATCACTACCAGTTCCATCAGGTTATCGTTGGTCGGAGCGCAAGTCGGCTGAATAATGAAGACGTCTTTACCGCGAACGTTTTCATTGATCTCGGCTGTGATTTCGCCGTCGGAGAATTTGCCGACAGAGATGTCACCGAGAGGGATATGCAGCTGACGTACGACACGCCGAGCCAGATCGGGGTTAGCATTCCCCGTAAAGACCATCATCTTGGACACGCGCAGTACCTAGAGGCTGAGGGTAACCTGGATGAGTATAGAAAATGGCAGGGGCGGCTGGATTCGAACCAACGCATGGCAGGATCAAAACCTGCTGCCTTACCGCTTGGCGACGCCCCTGTATCTGTTGCAACGATTACCCAGTAATCGGTTCTTTTAGAGCAGACTTTGCAGCTTGCGATGCAACATCGAGACGTTGCTTCCTTTTGCTACAAACCCTGTAAGGGTCTCTGTAAGAAGGGCCGAGACTTTATCAGCTTCAGCTTTGCTTGGGAAGCCCCCAAACACACAACTTCCAGTTCCGGTGAGTTTTGCTTCGGTAAATTTACCTAACAAATTCAAAGCGTTACGTACCTCTGGATAACGCCTTGTTACCACCGGCAAGCAGTCATTACGACTGTTTCCCTTGGGAACGGGGCGCACTTTAATGGGCGGCGTGTTACGTGTCAACAACGGATCGGAAAAAATTTCTGCCGTACTTACAGAGACTTGCGGAACGAGCACCACATACCACGGTTCTTCCGGGTCGACAGGGGTCAGTTTCTCTCCGACACCCTCGGCGAAAGCTGCGTGGCCGCGCACGAAAACCGGGACGTCGGCACCCAGCGTCAGGCCCAGTGCAGCCAACCGATCCTCATCCCAGCCCAGATGCCAGAGATGATTCAGGCCGAGCAGAGTGGTCGCGGCGTTCGAACTGCCGCCGCCGATCCCGCCACCCATGGGCAGAATCTTGTCGATCCAGATATCGATGCCCAGTTTGCTGCCAGATTGCTCTTGCAGTTTTTTGGCAGCCCTGACGATCAGGTTGCTGTCGTGGGGCACGCCCTCGAACTCGGTGTGCAGGCAAATGACACCGTCATCGCGAACAGCGAAGGTGATTTCATCGCCGTAGTCGAGAAACTGAAACATTGTCTGCAACTCGTGGTAACCGTCTTCGCGGCGACCCAGGATGTGCAGCATCAAATTGAGTTTGGCTGGCGAGGGCAAGGTCAGGCGATTGGCCGGCATGTCACTGCCCCAGTTTGCGAGGTTGCCAGGCCTTGATCACCAACGTGACATCAAGGTCGGTGCCGTGGAGTTTGATCCGCTCGGGCAACCAGTAGCCGTTTTGTTCGGTATAGGCGGTGTACTCCACCTGCCAGCCATCCTGTTCGAGATTGGCCAGGCGGCTGTCGCCATCCAGCGTCAGGCGGCTTTTACTGTCCGGAGCCGGAAGCCCGCGGACCCACCACGCCAGATTGGACACCGGCAATTTCCAGCCCAATTGTTCTTCCAGCAACACATCCGGAGAGGGGGCTTCATAGCGCCCCTGATTGGCCACTTCCAGGGAAACCTTGCCCGGGCGCCCGGTCAGGCGAGCGGCCCCGCGACCCAATGGGCCGGAGAGGCGGATGTCGTAGTAATCCTGGCGCTGCAACCAGAACAGCGTGCCGCTGCCTGAGTCCTTCGGTGCGCGGATGCCGATCTTGCCGTCGATCTGCCAGCCATCGAGGTTGGCCAACTGCTGTTTGTGCTCGCGCCATTGGGCAGGGTTGCCGTGGCCTTCGACCGATTCGCGAGCGCCGAAACCCGCACAGCCGGCGAGCAGGGCGATTAAGCTGAAAACAATGATGTGGCGCAAAAACATAATCTTAAAGGGTCTCTGATCCGGTCAGGCGCTTGATGGTACTGCGCAGAATAGGGCTGTCGGGTTGTTCCTTGAGGAATTTGCTCCAGATCTGCCTGGCTTCGCGTTGTTTGCCATTGGCCCACAGGACTTCGCCCAGATGCGCGGCGACTTCCTGGTCCGGGAAACGCTCCAGGGCTTGACGCAGCAAACGCTCGGCTTCGTCGAGGTTGCCCATGCGGAAGTTCACCCAGCCGAGGCTGTCGAGAACGGCCGGGTCTTCCGGGTTGATCTGGTGTGCCTGTTCGATCAAGGCCTTGGCTTCGACATAGCGAGTGGTGCGATCGGACAGGGTATATCCGAGCGCGTTCAGCGCCATGGCATTGTCCGGGTCACGCTTGATGATCTGGCGCAGGTCTTTTTCCATCTGCGCCAGGTCATTGCGTTTTTCCGCCTGCATGGCCCGGGTGTAAAGCAGGTTCAGGTCGTCCGGGTATTTTTGCAGTGCTTGTTCCAGTACCGCCCAGGCCTTGTCGGGCTGGTTGTTGGCGGACAGGGTTTCGGCTTCGATCAGGTAAAGCTGAATCGCATAGTCCGGCTGTTCGTCGCGTTCGGCCGCGAGCTTGCGCTGGGCTTCGGCGGTCCGGCCGTTGTTGATCAGGATGTCGGTCTGGCGCAACTGTGCCGGCAGGTAGTCGTTGCCAGGGCCGACCTGGCCGTACTCGATCAGCGCGCCTTGCGGGTCATTGCGTTCTTCGGCGATGCGGCCCAGGTTCAAATGCGCCGAGTCAACGTGGCTGTCCCGTGCGATCAGGTCTTCCAGGTAGCCCTTGGCCTCGTCCCAGGCCTTGGCTTCGAGACAGACCAGTGCCAGCGAATAACGCAGTTCGTCGTCATCCGGGTATTGCTGGACCAGGCTGGAGAACTCGGCCTTGGCGTCATCCATGCGGTTCTGCTCGACCAGCATGCGTGCGTACGTCAGGCGCAGGCGCTTGTCCTCCGGGTACTTCTTGATGCTTTTTTGCAGCAGCGGCAATGCTTCGTCGCCGCGGTCGAGGCTTTGCAGCAGCCGCGCGCGCAGCAGAATCGGGGCGATTTCGCCTTCGTCCGGCGGGTTGTCTTCCAGCAGGGTCAGTGCGCCTTTGGAGTCGCCGTCCTGTTGCAGCAACAGAGCCTTGCCGAAAATCAGTTGGCCATTGTTCGGGTGGCGTTGCAGCAAACGGTTGAAACTCTGCATCAAGCCGTTGCGGGTGTCCTGGTCGGTATCGGCCGCAGACAGCGCAAGGAAATCGAAATGCGTGTCGCCCTTGCCTTGCAGGACTTTCTCCATATAGACCATGGAGTCGTCATAGCGCCCGGCGCGTGCCAGTTGAATGGCCGCCGCCCGTTGTGCCTCGAGGTCGTCCGGGGCGTTTTTCGCCCAGATCAGCGCGGTGTCCAGGGCGGCTTGATCGGCACCCAGGTATTCGGCGATGCGAAATGCCCGCTCGGAAATGCCCGGATCCTGAGTGTTGATGGCCTGGGTCACGTAGTTATCCAGCGCAATGTCGAAGCGATTGCGCTGACCAGCGAGTTCGGCACTCAGCAGGCTGAAGACCGTGTCTTCACTGAATGAGCTGTAAACCTTGGGCTTTTCGGGCACCGGAGTGCTGTCTTCCACCGCGGACGAACTGTCCGGCGACACGGGGGCCAAGGCCTGGCAGCCGCTGAGGAAGACAAAAGCGAGGAGCAACGCGGAAGATCTATTCATATAGGAAGAGGACGACTAACCTGCGGTCGGATCATCATGACACAAGCCTTGGGCCAAACATAACCGGCCCGGCAATTTACCCGCGCGCCGGGTAAACGAGAAGCGCTCGCAACTCGCGGTACTTCCTGTGGGGGCGATAGATATCGAGTAGTTGTTCTCGATCTGTCGAAGTAGGACAATTGCCGGCTTCACGTCACCATCAGCGACTTTGAATGGCCTTCCTTGCACTCGGTATTAACCACAAGACTGCTTCAGTAGACGTCCGCGAGCGCGTGGCCTTTACCCCTGAGCAGCTGGTTGAGGCCTTGCAGCAGCTCTGCCGACTCACCGACAGCCGCGAAGCTGCGATCCTCTCCACCTGCAATCGCAGTGAACTCTATATAGAACAGGATCACCTGTCGGCGGATACCGTGCTGCGCTGGTTGGCCGATTATCATCATTTGAGCCTGGATGAACTGCGTGCGAGCAGTTATGTGCACGAAGATGATGCGGCAGTTCGTCACATGATGCGCGTGGCTTCCGGGCTCGATTCGCTGGTGTTGGGTGAGCCTCAGATTCTCGGGCAGATGAAATCGGCGTATGCCGTGGCTCGCGAGGCGGGCACCATCGGGCCGCTGCTCGGGCGCTTGTTCCAGGCCACGTTCAATGCCGCCAAGCAAGTGCGCACCGACACCGCCATCGGTGAGAACCCGGTGTCCGTGGCCTTTGCCGCGGTCAGCCTGGCGAAACAGATTTTCAGCGACTTGCAGCGCAGCCAGGCGCTGTTGATCGGCGCGGGCGAGACCATCACCCTGGTCGCCCGCCATCTGCATGATCTGGGGGTCAAGCGTATCGTTGTGGCCAACCGCACTCTGGAACGCGCCAGCATTCTGGCCGAGCAGTTTGGCGCGCATGCGGTATTGCTGTCGGATATTCCGGCTGAACTGGTGCGCAGCGACATCGTCATCAGTTCAACCGCCAGCCAGTTGCCGATCCTCGGCAAGGGCGCTGTGGAAAGCGCGCTGAAGCTGCGCAAGCACAAACCTATTTTCATGGTGGACATCGCCGTTCCGCGGGATATCGAGCCGGAAGTCGGCGAGTTGGACGACGTTTATCTCTACAGCGTCGACGATCTCCACGAAGTTGTCGCCGAGAACCTCAAGAGCCGCCAGGGCGCCGCCCAGGCCGCGGAAGAGATGGTCTCGGTCGGTGCCGAAGATTTCATGATCCGCTTGCGCGAACTGGCGGCAGTCGACGTGCTCAAGGCCTATCGTCAACAGAGTGAACGTCTGCGCGACGAAGAATTGCAAAAGGCCCAGCGTCTGCTGGCCAACGGCGGCAGCGCCGAAGAAGTGCTGGTGCAACTGGCGCGGGGCCTGACCAACAAACTCTTGCACGCACCCAGCGTGCAGTTGAAAAAGCTCTCTGCCGAAGGTCGCCTCGATGCGCTGGCGATGGCCCAGGAACTCTTTGCCCTCAATGAGGGCTCATCGGATAGCTTTTCGGATAAGAAACCGCAATGAAAGCGTCACTGCTCAATAAGCTGGACATCCTCCAGGACCGTTTCGAGGAACTGACCGCCCTGCTTGGCGATGGCGAGGTCATTTCCGATCAGAACAAATTCCGCACCTACTCCAAGGAATACGCGGAAGTCGAGCCGATCGTCGAAACCTATAAACAGCTGCTCAAAGTGCAAGGCGACCTCGAAGGTGCCCAGGCACTGCTCAAGGACAGCGACCCGGACATGCGCGAGATGGCCGTGGAAGAAGTCCGCGAAGCCAAGGAACGCCTGGTCGAACTGGAAGCCAGCCTGCAACGCATGCTGTTGCCCAAGGACCCGAATGACGGACGCAACGTGTTCCTCGAAATCCGTGCCGGCACCGGCGGCGACGAGGCGGCGATTTTCTCCGGCGACCTGTTCCGCATGTATTCGCGATACGCCGAGCGTCGCGGCTGGCGCGTGGAGATCCTTTCGGAAAACGAGGGTGAGCACGGCGGCTATAAAGAAGTCATCGCCCGGGTCGAAGGCGACAACGTCTACGGCAAGCTGAAGTTCGAATCCGGTGCGCACCGCGTGCAACGGGTACCGGCTACCGAGTCCCAGGGTCGTATCCATACTTCGGCCTGTACTGTGGCGGTGTTGCCCGAGCCGGACGAGCAAGAGGCCATCGAGATCAATCCGGCGGATTTGCGGATCGACACTTACCGCTCCTCGGGGGCCGGTGGTCAGCACGTGAACAAAACCGATTCGGCCATTCGTATCACGCACTTGCCATCCGGCATCGTTGTGGAATGCCAGGAGGAGCGTTCGCAGCACAAGAACCGCGCCCGTGCGATGGCCTGGTTGTCGGCCAAACTCAACGACCAGCAGACCAGCGCCGCGGCCAACGCCATTGCCAGCGAGCGCAAGTTGCTGGTCGGTTCCGGTGACCGCTCCGAACGCATTCGCACCTACAACTTTGCCCAGGGCCGGGTCACCGACCATCGGGTCAACCTGACGCTGTATTCGCTCGATGAAATCCTCGCCGGTGGCGTCGATGCGGTGATCGAGCCGTTGCTGGCCGAATACCAGGCTGATCAACTCGCGGCGATAGGTGAGTAAATGACGATCATTGCCAGTTTGTTGCGCGCCGCCGATTTGCCCGACTCGCCCACAGCGCGCCTGGACGCCGAACTGTTGCTGGCGGCGGCGTTGGGCAAGTCCCGCAGTTTTTTGCACACCTGGCCGGAACGTATCGTGCCGAGCGAAGCGGCGCTGACCTTCGCCGAGTTTTTGCAACGCCGTCGTGGCGGTGAGCCGGTGGCCTACATTCTTGGCCAGCAAGGTTTCTGGAAGCTTGATCTGGAAGTGGCACCACACACTTTGATTCCGCGCCCGGATACCGAACTTCTGGTCGAAGCCGCACTTGAATTGCTGCCCGCCACGCCGGCAAAAGTACTGGACCTCGGCACCGGCAGTGGCGCAATCGCTCTGGCCCTGGCCAGCGAACGTCCTGCGTGGAAGGTCACGGCCGTAGACCGCGTGCTGGAAGCCGTTGCCCTGGCCGAGCGCAATCGCCAGCGTCTGCACCTGCACAATGCCACGGTTCTGTGCAGCCACTGGTTCAGTGCGCTGCAAGGGCAACGATTCGAGTTGATCATCAGTAATCCGCCTTACATCGCCGCCGCCGATCCGCATCTGGTGGAAGGCGACGTGCGCTTCGAACCGGCCAGCGCTCTGGTCGCGGGTGTCGACGGGCTCGATGATTTGCGCTTGATCGTCGCCCAGGCACCGGATCATCTGGAAGCGGGTGGCTGGCTGATGCTCGAACACGGTTACGATCAGGCCGAGGCGGTGCGCGATTTGCTCTTGACCCGTGGTTTTGAACAGGTCCATAGCCGCACCGATCTGGGGGGGCATCAACGCATCAGCCTGGGACGCCTGCCATGCTGAATGATCAGGAATTGCTGCGCTACAGCCGACAGATTCTGTTGCAGCACATCGACATCGACGGTCAATTGCGCTTGAAGGACAGCCGCGTGCTGATCGTCGGCCTCGGCGGTCTGGGTGCTCCGGTGGCGCTGTATCTGGCGGCGGCGGGGGTGGGTGAAATGCATCTGGCGGACTTCGACACCGTCGACCTGACCAACCTGCAGCGCCAGATCATCCATGACACCGACAGCGTCGGCATGAGCAAGGTCGATTCAGCGATCAAGCGCCTGACGGCCATCAACCCCGAGATTCAACTGGTTGCCCATCGCACGGCATTGGATGAAGGCTCCCTGGCCGCGGCGGTGGCCGGCGTGGATCTGGTGCTCGACTGTTGCGACAACTTTTCCACCCGTGAAGCGGTGAATGCCGCGTGTGTGGCTGCCGGTAAGCCTCTGGTCAGCGGCGCGGCGATTCGTCTGGAGGGGCAATTGTCGGTGTTCGACCCACGCCGCCCGGAAAGCCCGTGCTACCACTGTTTGTACGGGCACGGCAGCGAAGCCGAATTGACCTGCAGCGAGGCCGGAGTGGTGGGGCCGCTGGTGGGTTTGGTGGGCAGCTTGCAGGCGCTCGAAGCGCTGAAGTTGCTGGCCGTTTTCGGCGAGCCACTGGTGGGGCGCCTGTTGTTGATCGATGCCTTGGGCTCGCGCTTCCGTGAATTGCGGGTCAAGCGCGATCCGGGTTGCAGCGTCTGTGGGCCAAAGCATGCGTGAAGCGCCGATCGGCGTATTCGACTCCGGCGTCGGTGGACTTTCGGTGCTGGCCGAAATCCAGCGTTTGCTGCCCAACGAATCACTCTTGTACGTCGCCGATTGCGGGAATATCCCTTACGGCGAAAAGACGCCGGAATTTATCCGCCAGCGCTGCAGCGTCATGGCCAAGTTCTTTGAGCACCAGGGCGCCAAGGCCCTGGTACTGGCCTGCAATACGGCGACGGTTGCAGGGGTTGCTGACTTGCGTCGCGATTATCCGCAGTGGCCCATCGTCGGCATGGAACCTGCCGTCAAGCCGGCCGCCGCCGCCACCCGCAGTGGCGTGGTCGGAGTACTCGCCACCACCGGCACCTTGCAGAGCGCCAAGTTCGCCGCGCTGCTCGACCGTTTCGCCACTGATGTTCGGGTGATCACCCAGCCTTGCCCCGGGTTGGTGGAGCTGATCGAGAACGGCGATCTGCACAGTACGGCTTTGCGTGAAATGCTTGAGGGTTACGTCGGGCCGCTGCTTAGCGCAGGCGCTGACACCATCATCCTGGGGTGCACGCATTACCCTTTTCTCAAACCGTTGCTCAGGCAGATGATCCCCGACGACATCAGCCTGATCGATACCGGCGCGGCGGTCGCCCGACAACTTCAGCGGCTTTTGGCTGATCGCCAATTGCTGGCTGAAGGACCTGCGCGTCCTGCACAGTTCTGGAGCAGTGCCGATCCAGACCATTTCGCAAATATATTGCCGGTTTTGTGGAATAAAGCTGGGGTTGTGCGAAGCTTTGAAGCGTAGGCAAGTCTTAGGGGGGCGTTGAAAAAAATCGGGGTGAACTTCTGATAAATCGCCGACTTCTATAGCTGTGAATGTCGAGCAACAAAAATACCAAACGTAATCGTTCGGAAAAGGAAGTTTCTAATGAAGCGTCTATTTTGTTTGGCCGCGATTGCGGCTGCATTGATGGGGCACAGTTTCACTGCACAGGCCGCAGGTGTGGAATTTGCGGTCGGCCAGACCGGCGAGTCAACCATGACTTATCGACTGGGCATGCAGTTCGATTGGGACCAGAGCTGGTGGCAAACCGACGTCGGTCGCCTGACCGGTTACTGGAGCGGCGCTTACACCTATTGGGAAGGTGACAAGACTTCGAGTAACAACAGTCTGTCGTTCTCGCCCGTGTTGGTTTACGAATTCGCCGGCCAGAACGTCAAACCCTACGTCGAGCTTGGGGTTGGCGTGGCGCTTTTCTCCGACACTGAAATCGAAAACAACGATCTGGGTAGCTCGTTTCAGTTCGAGGACCGTTTCGGCGTTGGCCTGCGCTTTGCCGGCGGGCATGAAGTCGGCGTTCGGGCCACTCACTATTCCAATGCCGGGATCAGCAGTCCCAATAACGGGGTAGAGAGCTACGCGTTGCATTACACGATGCCTTTGTAAGGCTGATACAAGATCCCATGCAGGAGCGAGCAGGCTCGCTGCTGCATGGGTAATCAGCGATACGCCGTCGAAATCCCCTGGCGCTCCTCAATGCATTCCGGCGCACCCATCTCGAACTCACGACAGATCAACGGGCGTTTCTCGTAGATGGTGCACATCATCGTGTTGCGATCCAGCGCGGCACACCAGCCGTCATCCAGACGCAACATGACCTCGCCACCCCAGTCATCGGTATCGATATAGCGTTCGGGTACGCCTGTATCGGTGATCAACATGACTTCGAGCTGGCAGCAGCAGGCGGCACAAGTCGAGCAGGTCACCGCGGGAATGGCGATTTGCGTATGAGGGATGGTTTTCATGGCGCGCAGTGTAAGGCAGTGGCGCGGTGCTGTGTGAAAGTGCAGACGGGCGCGGTGTCAGGGCTGGTCCTTGATTGGCGGGTTGCGGCGCACCATTCTTTTACCGATCTCCAGTTTTACCTGATCCGGCATTTTCGACATTGGCCATAGGGCGGCCATGAACATTCCTGGAAACGTTATCTCCAGCGGCCGATCCCTGAGTTTGCTGACGATGTGCCGTGCGGCTTTGTCCGCAGGCCAGCTCTGGGGCATGGGAAAGTCGTTTTTCGCCGTCAGCGGTGTATTGGCCAAACCAGGACTGACCACGGTGACTTCAATCCCTTGCGGGGCAAGGTTGATACGCGAGGATTCGAACAAGTAACGCAAGCCGGCCTTCGAGGCGCCATGGGCTTCTGCCTGCGGCAGCGGCAGGTAGGTCACCGAACTGGCCACCCCCACCAGGTGCGGGGCGATGCCTTTGCGCAGCAGAGGCAAGGCGGCTTCGATGCAATAGCTGCTGGCGAGCAGATTGGTGCGCACCACATGCTCGACGATCGAGGTGTCGAATTGCTTGGCATCCACGTATTCACAGGTGCCCGCATTGAGGATCACCGTATCCAGAGAACCCCATTGCTCGGCGATCTGTTCGCCGATTTCACGTACGGTCTGACTGTTGGTCAGGTTGCCTGCCACCACCAGAACTTGTCCCGGATAACGTTGGGACATGTCTTTGAGCTGCGTCAGCGAGCGTGAGCTGACGGCCACGTGGGCACCGGTCTTGAGGATTTCTTCGGCCATCGCGGCACCAATGCCGTTGCTGGCACCGGTCAACCAGTATCGACGTGGCGGTGTCAGGATCATCCCTTTCTCCTTTTCAGCCTGGTAATCAACTGGCCCGACAGGGGGTTGTGTTTTTGGAGAGCAGCACCGGCATCGAAGTGATGTTGGTGGCAAAAAATGTTGTCGTGCTGTTGCAGGAAGCTAATCATGCAAACCTCCGGCATTTTGCCGTGTCGGCAGGCTTTTGAATGCAGCCAGGGCGCGCGCGCGCGAAGCGCTCAGATCGACAATCGGCGATGGATAGTTGGCCACGCCGAACAACCCACCGAGGTGAGCCGGGTTGTGCAGCTCTTTTTTGTTCAGCCCCGACAGTTCCGGCAGCCAGTGCTTGATGAATACACCTTCTGCGTCGAACTTTTCCGACTGGCTCAACGGATTGAAGATCCGAAAGTAAGGCGCTGAATCAGTGCCGGTGGACGAGCTCCACTGCCAGCCGCCATTGTTGGCGGCGAGGTCGCCGTCGATCAGGTGGCGCATGAAAAAACGCTCGCCCTCGCGCCAGTCGATCAGCAGGTTCTTGGTCAGGAACATCGCCACGATCATGCGCAGACGGTTGTGCATCCAACCGGTTTCCAGCAGCTGGCGCATGGCGGCATCAATGATCGGCAGTCCAGTACGGCCCTCCTGCCAGGCTGCGAGCTCTTCGGGGGCGTGGCGCCAGGCCAGGGCTTCGGTTTCCGGGCGGAAGGCACGATGACGGGAAACCCTCGGGTAGCCCACCAAAATGTGCTTATAGAACTCGCGCCATAGCAGTTCATTGATCCAAGTGACTGCTCCGACTTTGCCACTTTCGAACTCGCCCTGATTGCTTTGCAGTGCGGCATGCAGGCATTGGCGTGGTGAAATCACCCCGGCGGCGAGGTACGCCGAAAGTTGGCTGGTGCCGGGCTTTGCCGGGAAATCGCGCTCGCTCTGGTAGTAGTCGATCTGTATGTCGGCGAAAGTATCGAGCCGCTGGCGGGCTTCGGTTTCTCCGGCGGGCCACAGCGCTTGAAGGCTGGCGGCAGGTGTCTCGAATCCTTCGACACGGGTGGGGACCGGATCGCTGAGAATCCCAAGCGGCGCCTGGGCCATTGGTGTACTGACCAATCGCGGCAGCGCATGGTGCAGGCGTTCGTAGCAGACCTTGCGGAATTGACTGAAAACCTGAAAGTACGTGCCGGTTCTGGTCAGGATACTGCCCGGCTTGAACAGCAACTGATCAAGGTAACTGTGGAATTCGATGCCTTGGCCTGCCAGTGTTTTCGCAACGGCAGCGTCCCGGCGGGTTTCGTGAATGCCGTATTCCTCGTTTACATGTACAGCTTCGATGCGCAGTTGCCGGCAAACATCGAGCAGTACCTTCGGTGCGTCATCCCAGCGCGCAGCCTCGCGAATCAGCAGCGGAATGTTCAATTGGCTCAGCACCTGGCTCAGCTGATCGAGATTGCGTAACCAGAAATCCACTTTGCACGGCGCATCGTCGTGTTCCAGCCATTGCTCCGGGCTGAGCAGGTACACCGCCACGCACGGGCCAACCGCAGCGGCAGCCGAGAGGGCGGTGTTGTCATGTGAGCGCAAGTCGCTGCGCAGCCAGATCAATTGCATGTGATGTCCGTACCAAACCTTATAAAAACGCTACTAAATGAGCCCACGCTGAACCAGCACCTGATGTGCCAACAATGGATCTTCGGCCAGGTGTAAATCGGCAATTTCTGAAGCTTTAGCGGACAACTCGGCGTGGTGAATGCACACCGTTGGTCCAACGATCAATTTTGGGCAGCTGACGTTGTTCAAAAGTTTCGGCAATTGCGAAATGTTTATGGCTTTGCTGGAAAAAAGCAGTACGCCGCGAGCTTGCAGATAATCCGCTGCGACGGCCAGTTCACCAACAGGCAGCGGCCAGTCGAACACCTCCACCGGGCAATCGGCGCTGCTGATCAGCCAGGCCGTGAGCCACAGGTGAGGTTCCAGTGGCAGGTCCGAGTGGTTGATCAACAGCAATGGCGGTGCGTGCAACTGACGATTGTTGTGGTAGATGCGCGCCCCGAATTTGCTGCGCAGCCAGGAATAAAAAAATACCCGTTCCATCTGTGCGCCGAACTGGCCTTGCCAGCGTTGCTCCAGCTCCGCCAGCAGCGGCAACAACAATTGCTCACACAGTGTTCGCGGCGGATAGAGCGCCATGGCCTGATTGACGGTGTCGTCCAGAGGGCGTTCGGTCAGTTTCGTGACCGCCACCAGCAAGCTATGACGCAGCCTTTGCCAGTCGTTCTCCACCGGTTGGCTGAAAGTCTGTGGGGTATCGAGCAGTTGTTTGACCTGGCTGACGGCAACACCACGGTTGAGCCAGGTGAGGATCGTGTGGATGCGCTGTATGTGTTCGCTGGAAAACAGACGATGCCCCTTGGGCGTACGTTGCGGAACGATCAGGCCGTAGCGCCGTTCCCAGGCGCGTAGCGTCACGGCGTTGACGCCGGTCTGCCGGGCTACCTCGCGGATCGGCAACCAGCCTTCATCCAGGGCCTTTTTAAAGTCGTCGCCCAAGTCCTCGCTGGCGCTGCTGTCAGCTAGGTCTTTCATCAGATTGCGTTTCGCAGGCTGAGATTTTCCGGGTGCGGTTGCAGGTAGACCTGCTGCGCGATGTACGGGTCGGGGTGTTGCCGAAAGTGATGCTTGAGCAATGTCAGCGGCACCACCAGAGGCACGATGCCGTGGCGGTATTGGCCGATCACGTGTTGCACTTCCTGTTTGTCGTCGGCGCTGAGGGTTTTTTTCAGGTAGCCACTGAGGTGTTGCAGCACGTTGGTGTGGGTGCGGCGGGTTGCACACTTTTTCAGTGCAGCCATCAATTCGCTGAAATATTGCGGGCCGAGTGTTTCTGGATCGGTCTTGCCCATGTTGCCCAGCAGATTGCCCAAGGCTTTGTACTGCACCGGGTTGTGAGCCATCAGCAGGTACTTGTAGCGCGAATGAAAGTCCGTCAGGCCACGGCGACTCAGGCCTTCTTTGAGTAAATGCTGCCAGGCGCTGTAGGCAAATACGCGGGTAAGGAAATTCTCGCGCAACACCGGGTCGTTGAGCCGCCCGTCTTCTTCCACTGGCAAGTCCGGGTGCTGCGCGCAAAAAGCCCGGGCATAAATCCCCTGGCCGCCGCCGTCCACCGGCGCACCGTTGGCGTGATAGACCTTTACGCGTTCCAGGCCGCAAGACGGGGATTTTTGCATGAAAATGTAGCCGCAAATGTCGCCGAGTTCCGCCGCCATTTTCCGTCCGTACTCGGCCAGCGGCCGGGTGACGTTGATCTCACGATCGACCGTGCCAACGGCCTGCGGCTGGAGCGGATCACCCACCAACCGAATGGGCTCGCGTGGAATGCCCAGGCCGATGGCAACTTCCGGGCACACCGATACGAAATCGAAGTAATCGGTGAGGGTGCGGCTGCACAGCCGCGACTCCTTGTGCCCGCCGTTGTAGCGCACCTCGGCGCCCATCAGGCAGGCACTGATGGCGATTTTCGGTTTGTTGGGGGGCAGGGGCATCGGAATACCTCGGAATCAAAACCTATACAGATGAAAAATTCTGTACAACTTGGGTTCATCATAGATTCAAAGGTGTGCAAGTCAAATTTTTTGTATAAGTTTTTCTCGATGCTCGCTTGTTGCAGAGGTTCTTACGACCAGCCCAACCGCCAAGTGCTGCTGTCCTGCAAGGTTTGCCATGCACAGCGTTCACTGCGTCGGGTCAATACGGCCTGCAGTTCGATTTCCCGGACCGTTCCCTCGTCGTCACGAAACAGCTCGGTGACCAGAAAGTGTTTTTCGCGGTTCTGCGGGTGGGCTGCTGTCCATTTCGACAGCAGCAATTTGCTCGGATTGATGCGGTTCACTGCAAGTGCTCATGCAGACGACGGGCAGCTTCCTGGCCGCTGAGCCAGGCACCTTCGACACGTCCGGACAGGCACCAGTCGCCACAGGCATATAAGCCCAGATCGGCATCCGCCAGCGTGCCCCATTCGTGGCTGCTGGCTGGACGAGCGTAGAGCCAGCGGTGGGCCAGGCTGAAGCTCGGCGCGGGCATCGAATCATGTAGCAGTTCGGCGAACGCACCGTGCAATTGTTCGATCACTGCTTCCTTTGGCAAGTCGATGTGCTGGCGGCTCCAGGTGCTGGTGGCGTGCAGCACCCACGTGTCGAGCGTGTTGTCGCGCCCTGGCTTGCTGCGGTTGCGGGCCAGCCAGTCGAGCGGGCTGTCTTGCACGAAACAGCCTTCCATCGGCGTTTCCAGCGGCGTTTCGAAAGCCAGGGCGACGGCCCAGGTGGGGTCCATTTTGACCCCGGCGGCAGCCCCCGCGAGCTTCGGTGCAGAGGCCAGCAGTGCCGTCGCTTGCGGTGCTGGCGTAGCGATCACTACGTGACTGAAGGGGCCGTGGGTAAAACCCTCGGCATCCTGCAGGTGCCAGTGTTGTTCGCCGCGATAGACCTCGGTGATCCGGCAGGCGAAATGCACTTCGAGGTCACCGAGCAGCGCCCTCGTGATGGCGCTCATGCGCGGCGTGCCGACCCAGCGGGTCTGCTCATCCGGCGACAGATTGAGCTGGCCGCCATGGTAGGTGTACAGCTGCGGCGTCCACTCGGCCACCCAGCCGTTGGCTTGCCAGCGTTGCACTTCAGTGACGAAGCGGCGGTCGCGGGCAGTAAAGTATTGCGCACCCATGTCCAGAGCGCCCGCATCGCTGCGCTTGCTCGACATGCGTCCGCCACTGCCGCGGCTTTTATCGAAAAGTTG
>NZ_RCNW01000241.1:0-2258 GCF_004307605.1 Pseudomonas sp. Sample_24 | reverse complement strand
AAACACTGGTGATCACCAGGTACATCGCCGCCACTGCGAGGAAGAAGGTGAAAGGTTCGCGGGTGGCGTCTGCCGCCTGCTTGGCCTTGAACATCATGTCTTGCAGACCCACCACGGAAATCAGTGCGGTGGCCTTGGTCAGTACCAGCCAGTTGTTGGTGAAGCCTGGAATCGCCAGGCGAATCATCTGAGGCACCAACACCCGGAAGAACACCTGAAAACTGCTCATGCCATAAGCCATGCCCGCTTCAGCCTGCCCCTTGGGGATCGCCATGAACGCACCGCGGAACGTTTCCGACAGGTACGCGCCGAAGATGAAACCCAGGGTGCCGATACCGGCGGCCAACGGGTTCAGGTCGATGTAGTCGTCGTATCCGAGCATTGGCGCGACGCGGTTGAGCAAATCCTGACCGCCGTAGAAAATCAGCAGGATCAACACCAGGTCGGGAATGCCGCGAATCACGGTGGAGTACAGATCGCCCAGCCAGGCCAGCCAGCGAACCGGCGACAGACGCAGTGCCACGCCGATCAGGCCCAGGACAATGGCCAGGGCCATGGATGACAAGGCGAGCTGAAGCGTCAGCCAAGCGCCATCGAGGATGACAGCCCCGTAGCCTTTCAACATGATTCAGGTCCTCGAAAGTTGGGATGAAAAAATGGCGCAAACCTCAGAGATCCTGTTGCTTGCGCCATTTCGGACTTGTCGCCGGGACGTATTACTTGCCGTAGATATCGAAGGCGAAGTATTTGTCCTGGATTTGCTTGTACTTGCCGTTCTCGCGAATGGCAGTGATCGCGGTGTTGATCTTGTCTTTCAGTGCGTCACCCTTGCGAACCGCGATACCTACGCCGTCGCCGAAGTATTTGACGTCGGTGAACGCCGGACCGACGAACGCGAAGCCTTTACCGGCGTCGGTTTTCAAGAAACCGTCATCCAGCAGCGTAGCGTCTGCCACGGTGCCGTCGAGGCGGCCGGCGGCTACGTCGAGGTAAATTTCGTTCTGCGAACCGTAAGGCTTGATCTCGGCACCCAGCGGGGCCAGGACTTCGCGGGCGAAACGCTCGTGGATCGAACCACGTTGCACGCCGATGTTCTTGCCCTTGAGCTCGCTCAGGTTGTCGCTGACCTGAGTGCCGGCCTTCATCACCAGGCGAGCTGGGGTGTTGTAGTACTTGTTGGTGAAATCCACGGATTTCTTGCGGTCTTCAGTGATCGACATCGACGACAGGATCGCGTCGATCTTGCGCACCTTGAGTGCCGGGATCAGACCGTCGAACTCTTGCTCGACCCACACGCACTTGACCTTCATCTCTTCGCAGAGGGCGTTGCCGATGTCGTAGTCAAAACCAACGATGCTGCCATCCGGTGCTTTCGAAGCGAACGGAGGGTAAGCCGCTTCAATACCGATTTTCACAGGCTTTTCATCGGCGAAGGTTGGCAGGGACAGCACGCTGGCAAATGCCAGGGCGCCAAGCAGCACGAGTTTCTTCATGTTGGGACTCCATCGGTAAAGGGCTAAAACGGCAGAGTGAGCGACAGCCCAATATGCGAATGAGTGGAACCGCAAAACAGTGCTGCGTCCTGAGAAGCCGATGTTGAAAAATCAACACCAGCAACGACGAGCGAGTGATCGGCATTCTAACGACAGGCCCGAAGCCGATATTTCTTCAATGCGACAACTAATTACAGAAGCACCGAGAAAGCCGCTTGGGCACGTTGACAGCCCTGCAAATTCATGCAGATGCAAAAGACAGTGAACCGATCCATGCTGCAAATTGCGGGCCTATTATTGGCAAAGCCTTCTAATCCGGCAAGTGTAGCGTTGGGTCTTATTTTTTATGGCGCGTTTGAGTCCCTGAATAGAAGCCTGGCGTTTCCCAATGCCCCGAATCGGCGCGATGCGGTTACACATTCAGTAACCTGAAAGATCGTAGGTAACAAACGGAAAGGTCCTACAGGCGAAGCCGATAATTATTGACTGGTGTTTAAGTGGTTTCTGACAAATGTCGATCGTTCCCACGCTCCGCGTGGGAATGCATCCCGTGACGCTCTGCGTCACAAGGTCAACGGCGGACGCGGAGCGTCCATGGCGGCATTCCCACGCAGAGCGTAGGAACGATCGATACGAAAAAGCCCCGCCAGGCAATGCCGGGCGGGGCTTCGGTGACTCAGGAACGGCGGGTTAAGCGACGTTCATCGTCTTGTGCGTATCAATCAAATGCTGCACCACACCCGGATCCGCCAGGGTCGAGATATC
>NZ_RCNW01000068.1:0-17937 GCF_004307605.1 Pseudomonas sp. Sample_24 | reverse complement strand
TGCATGGCAGGTGAGAGGCAACACCGAACCAGCGCTTTAGCGGTATTTCGAAGCCTGTTTCAAGCTTCTATCGGCAACTGAATGAGTCACCTGGCGCCCCGCAAGTAGCTGTTTAAATCGGCGCATGGGCAGCATCCTAGAGAAGCTGACCGGACAGTGTCAAGAATGACGCGTAACAAAAAAAGGCCCGCACAATGCTCATTGTGCGGGCCTTTGCCTTGAGCCAGAGCGGTCAGCCGGCGATGGCGCGGTCTGCCGAGAGCTTGCCGGCGCCTTCGATTAGTACCGCGATGCTGCCACCGAGCAGTGCGAGAGCGAACTCATAACCGTTGTTGGCCATGAACAAGCCGTTGCTGATATGCACCGAGAAGATCGCCACCAGGGAAAGGAAGGTCAGGCCCAGCGCGGCCGGCCGAACCAGCAAGCCGATGATCAACGCCAGCCCGGCGAAGAATTCGGTACCACCTGCCAGCGTCGCCATCAGGTAGCCTGGCGTCAGGCCGATGCTTTCCATGTACTGCGCGGTGCCGGCCAGACCGTAGCCACCAAATGCCCCGAACAGTTTCTGCGAGCCGTGGGCAGCGAAGATGATGCCGACGATAATTCGCAGAACGGTCAGGCCGTAGCCAGCGCGGGTAAACAGTACCTTGTTGATCAGTGTGCTCATGCTGTGTCATCCATTGTGAGAGTGAGTTGGTTGGCCGCTATATTAATCAGTAAATCTCATGTTAAAAGCGCAAAATATCCACCTTAACAATCAGTTTATTCGATCACTTACGAAGGGCAACCTTCTGCCCCTGGGGCTCCAACGACTCCCGCTCCCGATCGAACGCCAGGTAATACTTGTTCACGCTATTAACATAGCTGACAGGTCCCATTCCCACCTGCTCCATGGCAACGCGCTCGACCTGGAAAAACCACTGGTTCGGATTCAGGCCCCGACGCCGTGCCTCGGCACGCATTCCTTGCACCCGCTCCGGTCCGATGTTGTAGGCCGCCAGCACGAAGGCCATTCGCTCGCGTTCGTTGAGCTTGGGGCTGGCGAAAAACTTGCGACGAATCATCGCCAGATACTTGGCCCCGGCCTGCACATTGGCATCGAGATCCTGAATATTGTTGACCCCCACCCGCTGGGCCGCGGAAGGCGTGATCTGCATCAGCCCGGTCGGCGCACCGCCACTGCGCGCCGTCGGCTTCAGGCCTGACTCCTTGAACGCCAGCGCCGCCAGGTTCAACCAGTCCATGTTTTGCGCATCGGCATGCTTTTGCAGCACTGGTCGCAGCTTTTCCAGACGTTGTCGGTCAGCCTTGGCCAGTGGGTAGTGAACCTGGTACAGGCGTCGATAGATGCGCAGGAAGGCCGCATCCTGATCCGACGGTTTTTTGTAGCCGGTGAGAAAGCGATCAATGCTGGCGCGCAGCATCGAAGCATCGCGACGCACGAACCAGAACTCTTCACCCGGCTCGCTGATGAGCACCTGTCGATCCAGGCGCAGTTTCGGCAGGATCTTGCCCCAGCGTTCGGCGATTGGCTGCTCAACGATGGTCAGATGAAAGATCCCGCCCTGGACCATTTCCAGTACGTCTTCGACCGCCAGGCTGGGATCGACCCATTCGATGTTGACCGCAGGCAATTTATGCAGCGCGAGCTTTTGGTTGATCTGGCTGATGGCATCCCCGGCGGCGCTGCCCGTTGGCAACGCCAGGGTTTTACCTGACAGCTGTTCAAGTCGGGTGTAGCGGCACTCACCCTTGATGCCCACCAGCACCAAGGGAATGTTCCTGGCCACCGGTTCACTGCTGCTGACGGCGAACCCCGGTTGCAAATCGAGCAGTTCTCCAGGCGCAACCAGATCGCCCTCCCCGCGCTGCAACGCGCCGAGCAGTTGGTCCTTGGCTTTGGGAATGATCTTGAGGCTGATTTCCTGGCCGTCACGGGCGTGACCATTGAGGTATTGCTCAAAGGCGCGCAAGCGATGGTATTCGACGCCGATGGCCTGGCCCTGGACTTCACCGGAGCTGTTGCGACTCTGGTTGACCAACACCCGCAGCACTCGACTGCTGCGAATTTCCGTCAAGTCTCGGACCTTAGTCGCCGGCACGGCTTGCAGGGGGCCGGGCAGACGCGCGACCGCCGACATCGGCAGCAGCAGCGAACAACACAGCAATAGCAAAACCGAGGGACGAATCATCCACTCTCCGGAAAGAATTCGGGCTGATCACATGAGTGTTTTCATGAAATCAAACGAAAAAACTGAGCGCCTGAGCGCTGGCAAAGTGCGGAAGACTGGCACAGTGATGGCAACCTTGACCACCCCGCCCGGTCCCGCGGCTCAAAAGACAGCTATAACTCGTTGTAGTTCTTGGTTTTTCTTATAAATCTACAGCTCTGATATGCTTTCCGGCCTTTGGTCCGAGGTAGCACCATGCAACTCATCGATATCGGCGTCAACCTGACCAACCCCAGTTTTGCCGACAAACACCAGGCTGTACTCGAGCGTGCCTATGCCGCCGGCGTATGCCAATTGGTGTTGACCGGTACCAGTGTCGAAGGCAGCGAGCAAGCGCTCGAACTCTGCGGGCAACTGGATGACAGCGCGCAACGGCTGTTCGCCACCGCCGGTATTCACCCGCACTCGGCCAGCGACTGGAATGCCGACAGCGCCCGACGCCTGCGCAGCCTGCTTAAAGAGCCGAACGTGGTTGCCGTGGGTGAATGCGGACTGGATTTCAACCGCGATTTCTCGCCACGGCCACAACAGGAAAAAGTCCTGGAAGAACATCTGGCGATGGCCGGTGAACTGCAATTGCCGGTGTTCCTGCACGAGCGGGATGCCAGCCAGCGTCTGCTGGAAATCCTGCGCGACTACCGCGACCAACTGCCCGCCGCCGTGGTGCATTGCTTCACCGGCGAAAAGTCTGCGCTGTTCAGCTACCTCGATCTGGATTTGCACATCGGCATGACTGGCTGGATCTGCGATGAGCGCCGGGGCACGCACCTGCACCCATTGGTCAAGGAGATCAAGCGCGGACGCCTGATGCTGGAAAGCGACGCGCCGTACCTGCTGCCACGCAGCCTGCGACCGAAGCCGAAAAATGGCCGCAACGAACCGGCGTACCTGACCGAGGTGTTGCGCGAGGTGGCATTGCATCGGGGCGAAACCGAGGAAGATCTGGCGGCGCATACGACCGCCTGCGCACGGGCGTTTTTCCGATTGCCCAAATTAGTTTGATCTGCGTCAAGGTCTGTCTTACTGCAATAGCGGCACAATAATGGCACCTTGCCAATGCTGTTTCCGCTATCAGAGAAGACCTACATGGGTACCTGGCTTAGCAATATCTCGCTGAAATACAAATTCTGGGCGGTGAACGCCGTCGCCTTCGTTACCACCCTGCTGCTGGTGCTGTACGCCGTGCAGCTCGAGCAACAGGCACGCCAGCACGCCGCGCAGGAATCGGCTCAGGCACAGGCGCGATTACTGGCTGCCTGGCCGGTCGGGCAAGCGCTGCCCAAAGCCGAAAACCTGCTGACGTTCAATCGCGGGCAAGCCCCCTCGCTCAATGACCAACCGCTGCTGGAGCTGGCGGATGCCAAGGGCTGGGTCGAGATCAACGGCATGCCGTTGTTCGGTGACAATCTGCTGATGGGTGCCGAGGTGTTCACGCGCGCGGACGGCCAGCACGTAGCAGTGCTTGCCCGTGGGCCGAGCCTGAGCCAGGTGTTCGGCGAGCGATTCGCCCACTACGCGGTGGCGGTGTTCGTGTTGATGCTGGTCATGCTCGGAGCCTCGCAGCTGTTGATCCGTTTCCTGCTCAGCCAACTCAACACCTTGAAGGACGTGATGCTTCACGTGGAAAAAACCGGTGATTTGTCGGCCCGGGTTCCACTGGCCTGCAACGACGAAGTCGGGCAGATGGCAAACGCCTTCAATGCCATGCAGGCCGGTTATCAGCGGGTGGTCATCACCGTCGCCAGCACAGCGCAGCAGCTGGATGAGGGCGCCGCACGACTGGCTTCAAGCATGAACGAAGTGCAGCACGGCATGCTCGGCCAGCAAAGTGAAACCGATCAAGCCGCCACCGCCATCAACGAAATGACCGCAACGGTCTACCACATCGCCCAACACGCCGGCGCCACACGCGACCTGTCGCAATCGGCCGACACCCTGGCCGGCAGTGGGCAAGCAGTGGTCATGCGCGTACAAAAGTCGATAGCCGGGCTGTCCACCGGCGTGCAGCAAACCGCCGAGATGATTCAGCGGCTGGCCGAGGACAGCCAGAAAATCAACGGCGTGGTCAACGTGATTCACAGCATTGCCGAGCAGACCAATCTGCTGGCATTGAACGCGGCCATCGAAGCCGCCCGGGCAGGCGAAATGGGCCGTGGCTTTGCGGTGGTCGCCGATGAGGTGCGCAACCTGGCCAAGCGTGTGCAGGCTTCGACAGATGAAATCACCGTGATGGTGTCAGCGTTGCAGGCCGGGACACGGGACGCCGTGGACTTCATGCAGGAGAGCTCGTTCAAGGCCGACGATTGCGTGCAACAGGCGCAGGAGGCCGGCGCCGCCCTGGTGCAGATTACCGGTGCGGTGGCGCAGATGCGTGAAAGCAATACGCAGATTGCTGTGGCAGCCGAGCAGCAGAGTCAGGTGGCGGAAGAGATGAACCGGGCGGTGGTGAGCATCCGCGATGTCACCGAAAACACCGTGCGGCAGACCGTCGGGTCGGCAACCACCAGTCATGAACTGGCGGCGCTGGCAGGAGAATTGAGCAAGGCCATCGGGCAATTGAAACTTTAAAAGCTCGCAGCCTGCGGCCGCTGCGGTGCAAGCGATCCTTTTTGCCCATGACGCCTATCACGGCCATAGCCAACCTCGATTCGCCGCCCGCTCGGGCCGGGCCTATTCTTCAATCATGTGTTCAACATGGATCGAGGATTAGCATCATGGGCAAACGTCACCCCAACCTTCCCGCCTGGCAATGGCGTGCCTACCCGAACAATCACCAGCACCCGGCCAACCTGGTGCTGCACCTGATTGCCGTGCCGCTGTTCATCGTGGCGTTTCTGTTGATCGTCTGCGGCGTGTTCAGCCTGAATCTGGCGAACCTTGCCATTGGCATCATCGGGGTGATCGCTGCACTCGGCCTGCAACGCCATGGCCACAGCCTCGAAGCACAAGCCTCCGAGCCGTTCAGCGACCGAAAAGACGCTGTGTCGCGCCTGATGGTCGAGCAGTTCCTGACTTTCCCGCGATTTTTCCTCAGCGGCGGCTGGTGGCGCGCCTGGCGTGAACGCCACCGCCGTCACTGATCAGGCGAACACCGTCACCGTTTGCCGGCTCATGGCAATCAATCGACCTTGCGCGTCCCACATCTTCGCGGCGGCATGCCCGTAACCGTTGGCGGCATATTCGGTTTCGACCAGGTACTTGCACCAGTCCAGGGTGCTCAGCTCCAGCAGAGGCTGGACGAATTCGATGGTCCAGGTCAGCGTGCTGCCCATGGCCGGTTTGTTCAGGAAAGGCATCACCGCCGGCGGCCAGGCGTCCACCAGTGCCAGAATGTGCGATTCAGTGATCGCCTCTTCCTTCACGTCACCACGCAAGCGCACCCAGCCCCCCATCTGACGCGATGTGCTGCCGCTGAACGGCAGCCCGCCGACACTCCAGCGCATCGCCAGATGGCGCATGAATTCCGGGATGACGCCTTCGATGAAGGGCAGCTCCTGGCACTCGTCCCAATGCTTCATCTCGGGTGCTGGCTCGGCCTGTACCGACACTTCAGACGGACGCGAGGCGCCAAAACTGCCCTGAATCAACGTCACCACCTGCCCCTTCTGCATTGCGCGGCCCATCACCTGGCTGACGGCTTTGCCTTCGCGCAGCACGTCGACTTCAAAACTGACGGGGACTTCAGGTTCGACCGGGCCAACGAAGGTGATCGCCAACGATCGCACGGGCCGGTCCGCCGGGACTTTTGCGCGCATGGCTTCGTACTGCAAAGCGGCCACCAAACCACCGAAACTGGCACGTCCCTGAGCCCACCCGGCCGGGATGGTGAGCTCAAACGGTTGGCGGCGGACGGCGTCGAGCAAATCGCAAAAGCGCATGGAAACCTCAGGATCGGGAAAAGGATGCAGGGATCTTAACCAGCCGGCGAAGGCTGTACAGCGCACATTCCGGCCAAATTGACTGACAGATGGGCCGCACAAGCCCCCCGTATAATCCCAAGCCTTGTAGGAGCGAGGCTTGCCGGCGATGGCGTCCGGTGGATCGCTATCGCGAGCAAGCTTTGCTCCTACAGGGGGAAGTGACTGATTTCAGGATTTGAAGCAGTCCGCGCTGAGCTTGTCCAGCACTCGGTCGGCGCGCTGTTCGGCCTGGGCCATGGCGGTGTGCCAACCAGCGACGCAGGGGCGCAAATCCGTTTCCTGCTCAGCCATGGCCAGCCATTGCACGCAGTCGTGCCAATCGCCCAATGCGCCCTGAGCCGACTTCAACCGGGGCATGGCCGCTTTCGGCAAGCGATCCAGTTCGGGGTAAGCGTCGATGCCGTAACGCACACGCTTGATCAACAAGCGCAGGCGATGGCGGTCATGGGCGGGATCGTGCAGGGCCTGGTCGAGTTTTTTCCATTGCTTGCCCAGGCGTTTCTCGATGCGCTTGCCCAAGCCCTTGAGCAAGCCCTGACGTTGAGAGGCCCGCAGAAAGCGCGGAAAGGCATCAAGGATGACCAGCAATTGCGCCAGTTCGGCACTGCTCGCAATGGCCGGATAAGCGTCGGCCATTTGCGCCAACCGCCGCTGCGCAGCGTCGGGTTGACCGTGCTGGAGCAAATACGCCGCCAGCACTTCGCGATCACGCCAGGGGGTGGTCAGGTCGCCCACGGCCGACGCCGCTGTTTCCAGTTGCTCAACGCCGGGCAGTCCGCGCAACGGCCGCAAAAGGCTGCGCAAACGGCGCACGGTAGTGCGCAAGTCGTGCAAGGCCTCAGGGTCAGTCCGGGCAGTCAAACGCGCCTGGCAGGCCAGTAGACGCACTTCCAGGCCCAGAACATGGGCCACCAATCGATCAACCATTGCCGACATCGCTTGCTCCCTGACTCGCATGCCCTCGTGGACTTACATCATGCCTCAACGGCCGGCACGTGACTCACGAATATAGAAGCGCGCCTTCTCGGCTTTTTTCGCGCAGCCTTCGAACCCTTCGAATTGTTGCTGGGTTTTGGCCGCGGTCAACAATGACAAGGCCTTGGAGTAGCTGACGGTCCCGGCGAAACCTTCAGCCTTGGCCAGGTCCAGTTCATGCCAGGCGGCATCGAGGTTGCTGCCGCAGCTGTCGCGATAAGCAGTTTTACCGGCGCAACCGGCCAGTGCCAGGGCAATCAGTGGCACACAAATCCAGGCTTTCATCACATACACCTCAGAGATAGGAAAACAGTCATGCAGGTAGGACGGTCTGGCACGTGAAAAGTGCCGTTCATCGCCAGCGCAAACTATAGCGCGGGCAAGAATAATCATCTGCCGCCCTGGAGTGTCGAAAAAACGACGCGTTCGCCGCACCGTGCGACCTTGCCGATTGAAGCGCGCCCCCCGATGGGTGCATTGTTGAACCATTCAAACGAGGGCGATTCATGAAAAAGCGTGTCGCACTGGTGTTGGGCTCGGGTGGAGCCCGGGGTTATGCGCATATCGGCGTGATCCAGGAAATCGAACGGCGCGGTTACGATATCGCCTGTATCGCTGGTTGCTCGATGGGAGCGGTGGTCGGCGGGATCTATGCCGCCGGCAAGCTCGATGATTATCGCGACTGGATCGAAAGCCTGGATTACCTCGATGTTTTGCGTCTGGTGGATGTCAGTTTTCGCCTGGGGGCGATCCGCGGGGAAAAGGTCTTTGGGCAGATCCGCAAGATCGTCGGCGAGATCAATATCGAAGACTTGCGCATTCCCTACACGGCAGTGGCCACCGACCTGACGAACCAGCAGGAAATCTGGTTCCAGGAAGGCTGCCTGCACCAGGCCATGCGCGCCTCGGCGGCGATTCCCAGCCTGTTTACCCCGGTGATGCAAGGCAATCGCATGTTGGTGGATGGCGGCATTCTCAACCCGCTGCCGATTGTGCCGGTGGTATCGAGCCATTGCGATTTGATCATCGCGGTCAATCTCAACTCCACCAACCAGCGTCATTACCAGTTGCCGGTGATCGAGCGCCCTGCCGCTTTCAAGAGCCGGTTCAACAGCCTGCTCAATTCACTGGGTTCGAAAATGCCGTTCCGGCGCAAGCAAGCCGAACAATTGCTGTTGCTGGAGAAGGAAGCGTTGATGGCCGAGGCCGCAGAGATCAATCCCTGGATCGAATCCGCCGAACCCGAAGCCCAGCAACCCGCCGCAGCGCCTGAACGTGACGGCGCGCCGAAGTCCGCCACCGGATCATTCATCATCGACAACGTCGGCCCGGCGTCTTTGCTGGACTTGATCAACCAGAGTTTCGAGGTCATGCAGACGTCGTTGGCGCAGTACAAGATTGCCGGCTATCCACCGGACATTCTGATCAACGTACCGAAGCGGGTGTGCCGGTTTTTCGAGTTCTACAAAGCACCGGAATTGATCGCGCTGGGGCGGGAGATTGCGCGCGATACGCTGGACCGTTATGAGAGCGAGCGGGATGCCTGAGGTTCTCGAGTGCCGGTGAAGGCCCCATCGCTGGCAAGCCAGCTCCCACAGTTATCAAGGTGATCACAGATTTTGTGAACGAAACCAATCCTGTCGTCGATCGTTCCCAAGCTCCGCGTGGGAATGCATCCCGTGACGCTCCGCGTCGCTTCCAAAAGCGGAACGCGGAGCGTCTCTGGCGGCGTTCCCACGCAGAGCGTGGGAACGATCAGGCAACGACACCAATCCTGTGGGAGCTGGCTTGCCAGCGATGAGGCCTGCTCAGGCAACACAAAACTACAGACTGCCGTCACTCAGCAACCGATACCCCACCCCCGCCTCGGTCACGATGAATCGCGGTTGAGTCGGGTCGTCCGCCAGTTTCTGCCGCAAATGCCCGACCACGATCCGCAAGTAATGGCTGTCTTCGGTATGGGTCGGCCCCCAGATATCCTTGAGCAATTGCTGTTGGGTGATGACCCGCCCGGGATGCCGAGCCAGTTGCGCGAGCACCGCGTATTCCTTGCGGGTCAGTGCCACTTCGGCGCCTTCGAGCAGAACCCGGCGATAGGCCAGATCCACCGTCAGCGGGCCAAAGGTCAGTGCCGCTTGCTGGGCTTCCCCTACCGGTGCCTGGCGCAACAGCGCACGAATTCGCGCCAGGAACTCCTGAATGCCGAAGGGTTTGGTCACGTAGTCATTGGCGCCGCCATCCAGTGCCTGGACTTTCTGCCCTTCGCCGGCGCGCACCGAAAGCACCAATACCGGCACCGTCGACCACTCGCGAAACTCGCGCAAAACCTGCTGGCCGTCCATGTCTGGCAAACCGAGGTCGAGCACCAGCAGGTCCGGCTTGTTCAGTGCTGCCTGCGCCAACCCTTCGGTCCCGTTGCTGGCTTCCAACACTTTGTAGCCCTGGGAGACGAGACTGATACGCAGGAATTTGCGGATTTGCGGTTCGTCGTCGATGACCAGGATGGTCGCGGTCTGGCTCATGAATTCACATCAATACAAATAAGTGGCAAGAGAGTAGCGCAAGCACGATCAGGCTTCACAGTCGGCTGTTAATTTTCAAAGGCCGGCTGAGCCTGCAAGGGCAAGTGCAAGGTGATACAGGTGCCGCGCCCTTCAATGCCATCGGCAACGCTGATTCGTCCGCCATGGGCGCCCACCATGCCCTGGCAAATCGCCAGGCCCAGACCGGTGCCCTGCCCGCCTCGATCGCCGCGTGCAGCGGTGTAGAACATGTCGAAAATCTTTTCCCGATCTTCCTCCGGAATTCCCGGACCTTCGTCACTGACCGAGAAAAACAGCTCGTTGTCGTCCACTCCGGCGCGCAATTGCAAACGTCCGTGGGGCGGTGAAAAGCGCGCGGCGTTCTCCATCACGTTGATCAGCGCCTGCTCGATCAGCGCGGCATGCACGTAAAGCAGCGGCAACTGCGCCGGCACATCAGTGCTGACTTGCAGCGGTGCGAGGACCGCACGCAAGCGGCTGAGCGAACTGCCGACGATGTCGGCCGGCGATACCCAGTCCCGCGCCAGTTTCAACGCGCCGTGACCGAGTCGGGTCATGTCCAGCAGATTCTGAATGTAGCGATCGAGCCGTTCGGCTTCATCGCGGGTGCCTTCAAGCAATTCCCGGCGATCTTCCAGCGGGATCGCTTCGCCGAGCGCCAGCAGACTGTCGATGCTGCCGCGCATGGAGGTCAGCGGCGTACGCAAATCGTGGGACACCGACGCCAGCAAGGCACTGCGCAATTGCTCGGTTTCGCCGTGCAACCGCGCCGCTTCCAGATCATCCGCCAATTGCGCACGCGCCAGCGCCTGTGCCAGCGGCTGGCTCAGCGCAGTCAACAACCGGCGACGCTGGCCGCTGAGGGTCTGGCCTTCTTTTGCGCAGACACCCAGCAACGCCAGCGGCCCATCCTCTACCGACAACGGCCACCACCACCAACGCCCGAACGGCAACGTTCCGGTGCCCGCGCCAGCAGGCTGATCGTGTTGCCACGCCCAGTCGGCGGCAGCGCGTTCGGCTTCGGTGAATTCCAGCGGACCACCGGTTTCGACTTTCCAGCCACTCGGGCCGTCGCGATTGAGCAGGCACAACTGCAAATCGCTCCAGCCATTGAGGTGCTGGGCGGCAGCGCTGACCACCGCCTGGCGATCTGTGGCGGCGGTCAGTTTGCGCGACAGGTCGAGCAGTTCCGTGGTTTCTTCCTGGGTGTCGCGCAGCGCCTGCAGTTGTCGCCGCTGGCGCGCTGCGAGGTTGCCGGTGAGGGCCGCCATCAACAGGAAAAACAGCAAGGTCAGCACGTCTTCTTCGCGCTGGATGCTGAAGGAAAAGTTCGGTGGGATGAACAGAAAGTCATAGGTCAGAAACGACAGCGCCGCACAGACCAGCGCCGGACCGAGACTGCTGCGCACCGCCACCAGAAGCACTGCCGCAAGGAACACCAGCGAGATGTTCGGCAACGGCAAAACGCTCGCGACCGCCCAGGCCAAGGCAGTGGCCGACACCGTCGCCACAATGGCCAGGGCATAGTCGAACCACACCAGCGCCTGCATTGAACGCTGACGTGGCTGATGCTGCTCGTGATCGCTGTCGATGACGTTGATTTCCAGCCCGCGGGCATGGCGCAACAACCGCGCCGCCAAGCCGCCACCGAACAGACGGCGGCGCAAACGTGGCCGCGACTGGCCGACCAATACCAGGCTGGCGCGGCGTTCGGCGGCATGCTGGATCAGGGTTTTCGCCACCTCACCGGCGCGCAACAGCACTACTTCCCCGCCCAGGCGTTCAGCCAGTTGCTGAGCACTTTGCAGGCGCAGGCGTGATTGCTCGTCGCGCACGCTGCCGTTGTCCACATGCACCAGGCTCCACGGCAGATGCCGACGCTGGGCGACGCGGCTGGCGTGACGAACCAGCCGTTCCGCCTGGGCATCGCCATCGACACCCACCAACAGCCGACCACGCACCGTCGGCGCCGCTTGCCCCATCTGCCGATAACCCTGGGTCAAGTCGTTATCGACCTGGGCGGCGGCCGTTTGCATCGCCAATTCGCGCAGTGCTGTCAGGTTGGTCTGGGTAAAAAACGCATCGATGGCCGCCCTCGCCTGCTCCGGCACGTAGACCTTGCCATCGCGCAGGCGCTCCAGCAGTTCCCGTGGCGGCAGGTCGATCAGCAATAGCTCGAAGGCTTCTTGCAGGACCCAATCCGGGAGGGTTTCGCGCACCTGTACACCGGTGATACCGCGCACCTGATCGTTGAGGCTTTCCAGGTGCTGGACGTTGACGGTGGTGAACACGTCGATACCGGCGGCGAGCAACTCCTGAATGTCTTGCCAGCGTTTTTCGTGACGGCTACCGGGGGCATTGGTGTGGGCCAACTCATCCACCAACACCAGTTTGGGTTTGGCGGCCAGCAACCCATCGAGGTCCATTTCCTCGAGCATCACGCCACGGTATTCCGAACGCACCAAAGGCTGCTGCGGCAAGCCGCCCAACAGCGCTTCGGTTTCGGCCCGGCCGTGGGTTTCGACCACGCCGGCAATCACTTTCACACCCTGGCGCAGTTGGGTGTGGGCCGCTTGCAGCATGGCGTAGGTTTTGCCAACACCGGGCGCGGCGCCGAGGAATACCTTGAGCCGGCCACGGCCATCGCGGGGCAGGTCTGCTAACAGCGCGTCGGCGCGGCCGGAGTTGCTCATGTATGGATCTCTCTAATGATCGTTCCCACGCTCTGCGTGGGGATGCAGCCCGGGACGCTCTGCGTCCCCAAAAGCGGACGCAGAGCGTCCATTGATGCATTCCCACGCAGAGCGTGGGAATGATCATCTTCTACAGGCTTTCCAGCGCCCGATTCAACTCAAGCACATTCACCACCGGCGGGCCTATCAGCGGTTGCTCGATGTGCGCGTCCAGCAGGTTTTGCAGGGTCGCGACCGGCAGGTTGCGCGCCGCCGCGACACGCGCCAGTTGATAGGCAATCGCGGCCGGTGGCAAGTGTGGATCGAGCCCGCTGCCGGACGTGGTGAGCATGGCCAACGGCACCGGACCCTGGCCGGGCACCAGCAGCTTGTTGGCATCGTCGATCACGCGAGTGGCCAGGGCCGGGTTACTCGGCGCCAGGTTGCTCGCACCGCTCGACACCGTGGCAAAGGCAGCGGCCGATGGCCGTGGGTGGAACCAGGCATCGCCGACAAAATCCTGGGCGATCAGCGACGAGCCACGGA
The DNA here is from genome assembly GCF_004307605.1 of Pseudomonas sp. Sample_24. Classification (NCBI taxonomy): domain Bacteria; kingdom Pseudomonadati; phylum Pseudomonadota; class Gammaproteobacteria; order Pseudomonadales; family Pseudomonadaceae; genus Pseudomonas; species Pseudomonas sp. Sample_24. Next base: position 5,050 of record NZ_RCNW01000068.1, on the reverse strand, counting down.
CCTTGCCGTCGGCATCGCGCAACAGGCTGCCATTGGCCTGATCCGGGAAAGCCACCTGGGCGACACCGGTAACTACCAAGGGATAGGCGACGCCGGTGATCAGGGTCATCAAGACCAACAGGCTCAGGGCCGGGCGTATCATTGTGGACATGTCAAAATCCTCGAATTCTCTAAAAACAACACTTCACCTGTGGCGAGGGAGCTTGCTCCCGCTCGGCTGCAAAGCAGTCGTAAATCGGCTAAGTGTGATGTGCATGATCAAATGCGGTGACTGGGTCGGGGCTGCTTCGCAGCCAGCGGGAGCAAGCTCCCTCGCCACAAAAAGCCCCTCTCCAGCCTCCCGCTACCCGCTAAACCAGATGCAACGCCGTCAACAGCATGTCGATGAGTTTGATGCCCACGAACGGCACCAGAATCCCGCCCAGCCCGTAGATCAGCAGATTGCGCCGCAGCAACGCCGCCGCACTGGCTGCCTGCACGCGCACACCGCGCAACGCCAATGGAATCAGCACCACGATGATCAACGCGTTGAACACGATGGCCGAGAGAATCGCGCTCTGCGGACTGCTCAAGTGCATGACGTTCAGCACGCCCAATTGCGGGTAGATCGCCGCAAACAGCGCCGGCAAAATCGCGAAGTACTTGGCCACGTCGTTGGCGATGGAGAACGTGGTCAGCGCGCCGCGGGTCACCAGCAATTCCTTGCCGATCTGCACCACGTCCAGCAGCTTGGTCGGGTCGCTGTCGAGATCGACCATGTTGGCCGCTTCGCGCGCCGCTTGCGTGCCGTCGTTCATCGCCATGCCGACGTCCGCCTGAGCCAGGGCCGGGGCATCGTTGGCACCGTCGCCGCACATGGCGACCAGGCGACCGTCATTTTGTTCGTGACGAATGCGCGCCAGTTTTTTCTCCGGGGTGGCTTCGGCCAGCACGTCGTCCACACCCGCTTCAGCAGCGATGGCGGCAGCGGTCAGCGGGTTGTCGCCGGTGACCATGACCGTGCGGATCCCCAGTTTGCGCAACTCGGCGAAACGCTCACGAATGCCGGGTTTGACCACGTCCTTGAGGTGGATCGCACCGAGCAATTTGCCGTCGACGCAGACCAGCAACGGCGTGCCGCCACTTTGCGCGATCTTGTCGATTTCCCGCGACAGGGCCGGTGCCAGGTCAGCACGTTTCATACCGATGAAGGTCAGCAGCGAATCCACCGCGCCTTTGCGGTAAACGCGGCCGTGATAGTCGACACCGGACAACCGCGTCTCGGCGCTGAACGGCACCGCGGTCAGCAACTCGGCAGCTGGCTCCGCTTGTGGCTGGGAGCCGCGCAGGAACTCGACGATGGATTTGCCCTCGGCCGTGTCATCGGCCAGAGATGCGAACAACGCTCCTTCGGCCAGCTCCTGGCTACTCACGCCTGGGGCCGCAACCACTGCCGTGCAACGACGGTTACCGAAGGTGATGGTGCCGGTCTTGTCCAGCAACAGCACGTGCACGTCCCCCGCCGCTTCCACGGCGCGCCCGGATTTGGCGATCACGTTCAGGCGCACCAGGCGGTCCATACCGGCAATGCCGATGGCCGACAGCAGACCGCCGATGGTGGTCGGAATCAGCGTGACCAACAGCGCCACCAGAAACACCAGCGGCAGGCTGCCGTTGGCAAAGTGGGCGAACGGTTGCAGGGTGACCACCACCAACAGGAAGATCAGGGTCAGGCCGATCAGCAGGATGTCCAGCGCCACTTCGTTCGGGGTTTTCTGGCGCTTGGCGCCTTCAACCAGGGCGATCATCCGATCCAGCGTCGACTCACCGGGGTTGGCGGTGATCTTCACCAGCAGCCAGTCAGACACCAGCCGCGTGTTGCCGGTGACGGCCGAGCGGTCGCCACCGGACTCGCGAATCACCGGCGCCGACTCACCGGTGATCGCCGCTTCGTTCACTGCCGCGATGCCTTCGATCACCTCGCCGTCACCGGGAATCATCTCCCCCGCTTCGACGCGCACCACATCGCCTTGGCGCAGGCTGGCGGCGGGCACCACCTGGAAGCTGCCATTGCTGGTTTTACGCCGGGCGCTCAAGCCTTCGCTGCCGGCCTTGAGGCTGTCGGCGCGAGCCTTGCCGCGACCTTCGGCCAGGGCCTCGGCAAAGTTGGCGAACAACACGGTGAACCACAGCCACACGGCAATTTGCGCAGCGACGAAGGTCGGCACCGCCGCGTCTGGAATGAAGCACAACACGGTGGTGAGGACCGCGGTCAGTTCGACCACCAACATCACTGGCGCACGTTGCAATTGCCGTGGGTCGAGCTTGACGAAGGCTTGCACCAGCGCCGGGCGCCAGAGGGCCGAGATCGCGGTTTTCGGTGCTTCGGCCGACTGGGTCGGTGATGCAGGTTTTGAAGCTGGAACATGCATATTCATGATGGATTCCTTAGAAGCCCATACTCAGGTGTTCAGCAATAGGCCCCAGTGCCAGGGTCGGCAGGAAGGTCAAACCACCCACCAGCAAAATGGTCACGGTCAACAGGGTCACGAACAGCGGGCCGTGGGTCGGAAAACTGTTCTGGCCGATGGGTGCGGTTTTCTTCAGCGCCAGGCTGCCGGCCAATGCCAGCACCGGAAGGATGTAGCCGAAGCGACCGATCAACATGCCCAGGCCCAGCATCAGGTTGTGGAACGGGGTGTTGGCACCGAAGCCACCGAACGCCGAACCGTTGTTGGCACTGGCCGAGGTGTAGGCGTAGAGCAACTGACTGAAACCGTGGGCGCCGGGGTTGCTCACCGAGGCCACCGGGCCGGGCAGGCTGGCGGCAATCGCGCCGAGCACCAGCACGCCGATCGGCATGACCATTAAGGTCACCACCAACAGCTGCACTTCCCTGGCTTGCAGCTTCTTGCCGAGGTATTCCGGAGTGCGACCAATCATCAGGCCGGCGAGGAACACCGCGATCAGCACGTTGAGCAACATGCCGTAGAGCCCGGCACCAACGCCGCCGAAGATCACTTCGCCGACCATCATGTTGACCAGCGCCACCATCCCGCTCAGCGGGTTGAGGCTGTCGTGCATGCCGTTGACCGAACCGTTGGATGCCGCGGTGGTGGTCACCGACCACAGCACGGTGGCGGTGGTGCCGAAGCGCGCTTCCTTGCCTTCCAGCGGCGCGGTCTGTTCGACGGCGACGTTGTTCAAGCTCGGGTTCGGTTGGTATTCCGCCCACATTGAAGTCGCGCCGCCGATCAGGAACAGCGCCAGCATGCAGGCGATGATCGCGCGGCTCTGACGCAAGTCCTTCACGTAATGGCCGAACGTGAACACCAGGGCGACCGGGATCAGAATGATTGAGGCCATTTCAAACAGGTTGCTCCACGCCGTCGGGTTCTCGAACGGATGCGCCGAGTTGACGCCGAAGAAGCCACCCCCGTTGGTGCCCAACTGCTTGATCGCAATCTGGCTGGCGGCCGGGCCGAGCGGGATCACTTGATCAACGCCCTGCAGGGTCACCGCGTTCACGTATTGCGCGAAGGTTTGCGGCACGCCTTGCCACACCAGGTACAACGCCAGCAGCAGGCACAGCGGCAGCAAGCCGTAGAGCGTGGCGCGGGTCATGTCGACCCAGAAATTACCCAGCGATGCAGTGGACTTGCGACCGATGCCGCGGCACAGCGCAACCAGCACCGCCAGACCGGTGGCGGCACTCACGAAGTTCTGCACGGTGAGGCCGACCATCTGGCTCAGGTAGCTCAGCGATGCTTCACCGCTGTAAGCCTGCCAGTTGGTGTTGGTCATGAAGCTGACGGCGGTGTTGAACGCCAGTGTCCACTCCTGGCCCGGCAGGTTCTGCGGGTTGAGTGGCAAGTGATCCTGAAACAGCAAAATCGCGAACAGCAACAAGAAGCCCGCGAGGTTGAAAGCCAGCAAGGCCAGGGTGTACTTCTGCCAGCTCTGCTCGGAATGCGGATCGACACCCGCCACGCGATAGCACCCGCGCTCCACCGGCCCGAGCACCGGCGTCAGCCACGTGCGCTGGCCTTCCATCACCTTGTAATAGAAGCGCCCCAGAAACGGCGCCGGAACCAATACCACCGCAAAAAACGCAAGGATCAGCCAATAGTCATAACTGTGCATAGCCGCTCCTAGTTCCGGTCCGCGCGCAACAGCGCAACCAACAGATAAATGAACAGCCCCACTGCCAACAGCAGTGACACCCCGTCCAGAACGCTCATGGAAGATCTCCGTGTAACGGCGTATTGCCGTGTGTGCGCTGATTGTCGGGAAGGAGGCTGTAAAGGAACGAGAGCGAGGCGCGGCGTGGGTCATAAAGAAAGCGTAAAGAGTGGGTTTATGCGGGCTTTACGGCTGAGTTTCGTGGTGTTTGGGTTGGCGCCTTCGCGAGCAGGCTCGCTCCCACAGGGGCAACGCATTTCAAAATGTGGGAGCGAGCCTGCTCGCGAAGACGGCATCACCGACAACATCGCACCCAACTGGCGCACAAAAAGCAGCTATCCCCAGCCGAACATCCCCGATACGACAGCTTTCAACTTATTACGACTTGTTTCACGGTGATGGCACGCCCACTGCACACGCCCTCCCCGAGCTTTCCAACCATTGCGGGAGCAAGCGCATGAACACACAACTCAAACCCACGCTGGGCACGCTGCACCTGTGGGGCATTGCCGTAGGGCTGGTGATTTCCGGGGAATATTTCGGCTGGATTTACGGCTGGGGCGTGGCCGGTACGCTGGGTTTTCTGGTGACCTCGTTCATGGTCGCGACCATGTACACCTGCTTCATCTTCAGTTTCACCGAACTGACCACCGCGATTCCCCATGCCGGCGGGCCGTTTGCCTACAGCCGCCGCGCGTTTGGCGAAAAAGGCGGATTGATCGCCGGACTGGCCACGCTGATCGAGTTTGTCTTCGCGCCGCCGGCAATTGCTCTGGCGATTGGCGCTTACTTGAATGTGCAGTTTCCGGCGCTCGACCCGAAACACGCAGCGGTCGGCGCGTATATCGTATTCATGGGCCTGAACATTCTCGGGGTGAAACTGGCCGCG
>NZ_RCNW01000219.1:0-2281 GCF_004307605.1 Pseudomonas sp. Sample_24 | reverse complement strand
TGCATTTCGGGGTCGACCCGACGTTCGCCCATCATCACTTCCACGGGGTCGCCCGGAATCATGCGAATCAACGCGAAAGTCAGCAAGGTGATGCCGAAGAACGTGGGGATCAGTAACCCCAGTCGGCGGGCAATAAAACTAAACATCGTGTGGTGTACCTCATCAGCCGGTTAGGCGTGCCCGGCAGGCCTGGATCAGGCTTGCCGGGAGTTTTCTTATTTACTTCACCTGGGTGGTGGCGAAGTTATTCGTGGTGAGGGGGCTAATGTGATAGCCCTCTACGTTGTTGCGCATTGCGGTGAACATTCTAGTGTGCGCCAGGCTGATCCATGGCTGGTCCTGGTTAAAAATAACCTGAGCCTGTTCGTACAGGGCTGCACGCTCGGCCGGGTCGGTTTTTTCCCGGGCCTGATCGAGCAGTGCCTGGAACTTGTCATTGCACCAGCGTGCGTAGTTTTCGCCGTTCTTGGCCGCTTCGCAACTGAGCATAGGCGTCAGGAAGTTATCCGGGTCGCCGTTATCGCCCGCCCATCCGGCGGAAACCATATCGTGCTCGCCATTTTTCGCACGTTTTAGCATTTCGCCCCATTCCATCACGCGGATGTCGATCTTGATGCCGATCTTGGCCAGGTCAGCCTGCATCATCTGCGCGCCGAGCATCGGGTTCGGGTTGGTCGCGCCACCACCGTTGCGGGTGAACAGGGTGAAAACCGTGCCTTCCGGTACGCCGGCTTCCTTGAGCAGGGCACGAGCCTTGTTCAGGTCGCGGACCGGATTCTTCATGTCGTGGTTATAGCCCAGCAGGGTGTCCGGGAACGGGTTGACCGCCGCGGTCGCATTGCCTTTGCCGAACAGCGCGTTGACCGCCGCTTCCTTGTCGAAGGCGATGTCGATGGCTTTACGCACGCGCACGTCGCTCAGGTATTTGTGCTGGGTGTTGATGGCGATGTAGGCGACGGTCATCGCGTTCAGTTCATCGACTTTCAGGTTCGGGTCTTTCTTGATGCTCGGGATATCGTCCGGTTTCGGGTACAACGCGACCTGGCACTCGTTGGCCTTGAGCTTCTGCAGGCGCACGTTGTTGTCGGTGGCGATGGCCAGGATCAGCGCCTCGGCCGGTGGCTTGCCACGGAAATAGTCCGGGTTGGCCTTGAAGCGAACCTGAGCGTCCTTGTTGTAGCGCTGGAAGATGAACGGTCCGGTGCCGACCGGTTTGTTGTTCAGATCGGCGGTTTTGTTGGCCTTGAGCAACTGATCGGCGTACTCGGCGGAATAGATCGAGGAGAAGGCCATGGCGATGTCAGCCAGGAACGGCGCTTCACGGCGGGTCAGGGTGAACTTGACCGTGTTGTCATCGACTTTTTCGACACTCTTGAGCAGTTCCTTGAAGCCCATGCTTTCAAAGTAGGGGAAGCCCACGCTCGACAGTTTGTGCCATGGGTGATTCGGGTCCAGTTGACGCTGGAAGCTCCAGACCACGTCGTCGGCATTCATGTCGCGGGTCGGCTTGAAGTATTCGGTGGTGTGGAATTTGACGCCTTTGCGCAGGTGGAACGTGTACGTCAGACCGTCTTCGCTGATGTCCCAGGATTCGGCCAGTGCCGGAATCACATCCGTGGTGCCGGGCTTGAAATCTGCCAGGCGATTGAAAATGGTTTCCGCCACCGCATCGGCTGTGACTGCAGTGGTGTACTGGACCATGTCGAAGCCTTCGGGGCTGTTTTCGGTACAAACCACCAGGGGTTTGGCCGATACGCCAACAGCGACACTCAGCAAGGCGGCCGCGATGGCCGCACGTAGGGGAAGCATTTTCATCAAGAACCCTCTGCAATCGTTAAAGGACAAAAGCCGAACGGCGACTCATCACTGAGCGCACCGTTCGGCCCAATGCATTACAGAATATTGAACGGGATGGTGGTCACGAGACGGAACTCGTTGATGCTGCCATCGGACTGGAACTCGCTGGCACGGTGAGCGGTGTAGGTGCCGCGGATCGTGGTGGCCTTGAACGGACCGCTCTGAACTGCATAAGTGGCACCGATACCGTATTCGTAGTGGTGTTCGCCGTCCTGTTCCTGCACACCGTCGTAGCCTTTGCCAGCGACGCCTTTGTTGCCGGTGTAGTGGGTGCCGTCGATGCCCCAGCCACGCGCCTGGTAGATGTTGAATTTCAGGCCTGGCACACCGTATTCAGCCATGTTCAGGCCATACGCTACCTGGAAGGATTTCTCGTTCGGGCCGTTGAAGTCCGACAGCAGGGAGTTGGCCAGGTAGATGCCGT
>NZ_RCNW01000459.1:0-2282 GCF_004307605.1 Pseudomonas sp. Sample_24 | reverse complement strand
TTTCCATGAGCGAGTTGCGTTTTACTGAAGATCACGAATGGCTGCGCACCGAAGCTGACGGCAGCGTCACAGTCGGTATCACCGCTTTCGCCCAGAACGCCCTGGGCGACGTGGTTTTCGTACAACTGCCTGAGCTGCAGTCCTACGACAAAGGCGCCGAAGCCGCCACCGTGGAATCGGTAAAAGCCGCCAGCGGCGTGTACATGCCGCTGGACGGCGAAGTGCTGGAAGTCAACCCGGCGCTGGACAGCAGCCCTGAGCTGGTCAACGAAGATCCGCTGGGCGAAGGCTGGTTCTTCCGTTTCAAGCCAAGCGACGCCAACGCTGTCGGCCAACTGCTGGATCAGGACGCCTACGACCGCCTGATCAAAGCCCAAGCCGAAGCCTGAGGAGCACTGACATGACGCAAATCAATTTGACGACCGCCAACGAATTCATCGCCCGTCACATCGGCCCGCGCGCCGGTGACGAGCAAGCCATGCTCAACAGCCTGGGCTTCGATTCCCTGGAAGCCCTGAGCGCCAGCGTGATTCCCGACAGCATCAAGGGCACCAGCGTACTCGGCCTGGAAGACGGTCTGAGCGAAGCCGATGCCTTGGCGTTGATCAAGTCCATCGCCGGCAAGAACCAGCTGTTCAAGACTTTCATCGGCCAGGGTTACTACGGCACCCACACGCCGTCGCCGATCCTGCGCAACCTCCTGGAAAATCCAGCCTGGTACACCGCTTACACCCCGTACCAGCCAGAAATCTCCCAAGGCCGTCTCGAAGCGCTGCTGAACTTCCAGACCCTGATCAGCGACCTCACCGGCCTGCCGATCGCCAACGCTTCACTGCTCGACGAAGCCACTGCTGCCGCCGAAGCCATGACCTTCTGCAAACGCTTGAGCAAGAACAAAGGCAGCCATCAATTCTTCGCCTCCGCGCATTGCCACCCGCAGACTCTTGACGTGCTGCGCACCCGTGCCGAGCCGCTGGGCATCGACGTGGTGGTTGGCGACGAGCGTGAACTGACCGACGTGACGCCGTTCTTCGGTGCCCTGCTGCAGTACCCGGCAAGCAACGGTGACGTGTTCGACTACCGCGAACTGACCGAGCGCTTCCACGCCGCCAACGCTCTGGTGGCCGTGGCCGCCGACCTGCTGGCCCTGACCGTGCTGACCCCGCCGGGCGAATTCGGCGCCGACGTGGCCATCGGCAGCGCTCAACGCTTTGGCGTACCGCTGGGCTTCGGTGGCCCGCACGCGGCGTACTTCTCCACCAAAGACGCATTCAAGCGTGACATGCCGGGCCGTCTGGTCGGTGTTTCCGTGGACCGTTTCGGCAAGCCGGCCCTGCGCCTGGCCATGCAAACCCGCGAACAACACATCCGCCGCGAGAAGGCCACGTCCAACATCTGCACCGCGCAAGTGCTACTGGCCAACATCGCCAGCATGTACGCTGTTTACCACGGCCCTAAAGGCCTGACCCAAATCGCCAATCGCGTCCATCACCTGACCGCGATCCTGGCCAAGGGCTTGACCGCTCTGGGGCTGAACGTCGAACAGGAAAACTTCTTCGACACCCTGACGATCAATACCGGCGCCGACACCGCCAGACTGCACGATCAGGCGCGCGCCCAGCAGATCAACCTGCGCGTCGTCGACGCTGAACGTCTGGGCCTGTCCCTTGACGAAACCAGCACCCAGGCCGACGTTGAAACCCTCTGGAGCCTGCTGTCCAACGGCAAGACCCTGCCGGACTTCGCCGCCCTCGCCGCCTCGGTGCAGAGCACCATCCCGGCCACGCTGGTACGTCAGTCGCCAATCCTCAGCCATCCGGTGTTCAACCGCTATCACTCGGAAACCGAGCTGATGCGCTACCTGCGCAAGCTGGCCGACAAAGACCTGGCCCTGGATCGCACCATGATCCCGCTGGGTTCGTGCACCATGAAGCTCAATGCTGCCAGTGAAATGATCCCGGTGACCTGGGCTGAATTCGGCGCCCTGCACCCGTTTGCCCCGGCCGAGCAAAGCGCCGGCTATCAGCAACTGACCGACGAACTCGAAGCGATGCTCTGCGCCGCCACGGGTTATGACTCGATCTCGCTGCAACCGAACGCCGGTTCCCAAGGTGAATACGCGGGTCTGTTGGCGATTCGCGCCTACCACCAGAGCCGTGGCGAAGACCGTCGCGACATCTGCCTGATCCCGTCGTCCGCCCACGGGACCAACCCGGCCACCGCCAACATGGCTGGCATGCGCGTGGTCGTCACCGCGTGCGATGCCCGTGGCAACGTCGACA
>NZ_RCNW01000230.1:0-2291 GCF_004307605.1 Pseudomonas sp. Sample_24 | reverse complement strand
GGCAAGCCGAGCGACATCAACCAGAAGCCGATCGGCACCGGGCCGTTCGTGTTCAAGAGCTATCAGAAAGACTCGAACATCCGTTACACCGGCAACAAACATTACTGGGCGCCTGAGCGCGTCAAGCTCGACAACCTGATCTTCGCCATCAACACCGACGCTTCGGTACGTGTGCAGAAACTCAAGGCCGACGAGTGCCAGATCACCCTGCATCCGCGTCCGGCCGATGTCACCGCGCTGAAGAACGACCCCAAGCTGCAACTGATCGAGAAGCCCGGCTTCAACCTCGGCTACATCGCCTACAACGTGCGCCACAAACCGTTCGACCAGCTTGAAGTGCGTCAGGCGCTGGACATGGCGGTGAACAAGCAAGGCATTCTCAACGCCGTTTACCAGGGCGCGGGGCAACTGGCGGTCAACGCCATGCCGCCAACCCAGTGGTCCTACGACGACACCGTCAAGGATGCCGCCTACAACCCGGAAAAAGCCAAGGAATTGCTCAAGGCTGCCGGCGTCAAGGAAGGCACCGAGATCACTTTGTGGGCCATGCCCGTCCAGCGTCCGTACAACCCAAACGCCAAGTTGATGGCCGAGATGCTCCAGGCTGACTGGGCGAAAATCGGCCTCAAGGTCAAGATCGTCAGCTATGAATGGGGCGAGTACATCAAGCGCACCAAGAATGGCGAGCACGACGTCAGCCTGATCGGCTGGACCGGTGACAATGGTGACCCGGACAACTGGCTCGGCACGCTGTACAGCTGCGATGCCATCGGCGGCAACAACTATTCCATGTGGTGTGATCCGGCTTACGACAAGCTGATCAAGCAAGCCAAGGTCGTGACCGACCGCGACCAGCGCACCGTCCTCTACAAACAGGCGCAGCAGTACCTCAAGCAGCAGGTGCCGATCACGCCAGTCGCCCACTCGACGGTCAATCAGCCGTTGAGCGCCAAAATCGAAGGGTTCAAGGTCAGCCCCTTCGGTCGTAACGTTTTCTCGGGTGTCAGCATCGAAAAATAAAACCGTGTAGCTGAATCGCTGGGGGCGTACTGCGCCCCCATGCAGGCGCCTTGCCGTAATTCGCCCAAAAGGCATGCAGCAAACGTTTGCGTTGCGTGAAAGAGTTCCAAAGCAATAGCCGCTCATCAAAAAAGAACGGCATAAAAAAAGAAATAAAAAGGAGCTTCACCCATGAAACTGAGCAGCACCGCAATACTGGCCCTGGCCATCAGCAGCGTGACCGCCACGGCCTACGCTGAAACCCAGAGCCAGGCTTTCACACCGGTTACCGTGAAAGAAAAATCCGCTCAAAGCGAAGCCACTGGCTTTGTGGAAGGCCAGTCGATTACCGGCACCACGCGTAACTGGTACGCCAATGAACAACTGAAACGCGGCGGCAAGTTCCGCTACAGCAAAGACGGCGCATTGCCGGAAACCGATCGCCGTATCAACTGGGTGCAAGGCACCATCCTCAAGTACAACTCGGGCTTCACCGAGGGCACGGTCGGCTTCAGCACTGAAGTCGCCGCCTACAACGCCATTGCACTGGAACGTGATCGCGAAAACCTGGCTGCCGGCAACGGTGGCGCGCCGAAGACCGGCGCCTTCTCGGGTAACAACCGTACCCTGACCGAGAAAGGCGGCGATGCGGTGGGCCAGTGGAGCAAACTGGGCCTGGCCAACGTCAAGGCGCGCGTCTCCAACTCCACCCTGACTGCCGGTCGCCAGAGCTACAGCAGCCCGCAAGTCGACACCATCGGCAACCGTGCCCTGCCTTCGAGTTTCGAGGGTGTGAGCCTGAACGTCGCGGAGCTGGAAAACCTGACCTTTGATATCGCGACCTTCGATCGCGTGTCTCCGCGTATGGAACAAAGCCTGCAAAAATTCCGTACGGAATACGCCAACGGCCGCGTGGAATCCGATCACATTTACACGGGCGGCATCACCTACACCCCATTCTCCAGCCTGACCACCAGCCTCTGGGCAACCCAGGCCGAAGACATCTGGAACCAGTACTACTTCGGCGCTACCCACGTGCTGGGCGACAGCCAGGTGCTGAGCCTGACCACTGGCCTGAACTATTACAAAACTCAGGAAGAAGGCAAGGCGCTGATCGGCGACATCGACAACGATACTTACTCGCTGTCGTTCGGCCTGACCCACCAGGCTCACACCTTGACCTTCTCGTATCAGGAAGTGAACGGTAACGAGTACTTCGACTACCTGCACGAAACCAACGGCATCTACCTGGCCAACTCCCTGCTGTCGGACTTCAACGGCCCGAACGAGAA
>NZ_RCNW01000063.1:0-18035 GCF_004307605.1 Pseudomonas sp. Sample_24 | reverse complement strand
TGGCTTGCGTCATGAGGTTCCCCGTCGGCCAGTGGCCGAGTGCTCCAAACGTTTTTGTAGTAGAAAGTCGTGCACTACTACCGCGAAAAAAGTGGCCCGGATTATGCCAGAAAAGCCCAAAAAAAGTAGGCCCCTCCTGTCGTAACGGCGTAAATCCGGCACCGAGCAGTGAATTTACCTGCGCTGAACCGTTTTAGTGACGGGTATCTGACGGGGTCTCGACACCCGCGCCGGCGAACAATTGAGCGACATCGGCGGCGTCGAACAGGTATTGCTGGTTGCAGAACTGACAGTCGATTTCAATCTTACCACCGTGTTCAACCACCAGATTCTGCGCGTCTTCCATACCCAGGCTGACCAGTGCGTTGGCTGAACGTTCGCGCGAGCAGCTGCAACGGAAGCGCAGTTTTTGCACGTCGAACAAACGCACTTGCTCTTCGTGGTAGAGACGATGCAGGACGGTTTCGTTGTCCAGGCCCAACAGCTCATCGGCAGTCAACGTCCCGCTCAACGCGGTGAGGTGCTGCCAGCTGGCGGCGCGTTCTTCTTCGTCTTTCAGGCGATCGGCAGGCAGTTGCTGCAGCAACAGGCCACGGGCGCGACGGCCATCGGCGCAAAGCTTGATGCGCGTGCCGATCTGTTGGGACATCACGAAGTAGTTGGTGAAGCAGTCAGACAGCGTTTCACCGTCCAGATCGACCACGCCCTGGTAGCGCTGGCCTTGTGTCGGGTCGATGGTCAGTGTCAGCGAGCCGTCGGGCATCAGATCGGCCAGGGTGGCGTCGGGCGCAATCCGCTCGGCCTCATAACGGGCCAGGCCTCGGATGTCGCGCTCGCTGGAACATTCGATCATCAGCAACGGGATCGGGCCTTCGGAGCGGGCCTGAAGGATCAGCAAGCCATCAAACTTCAAGGTGCCGACCAGCAACGCCGCCGCCGCCATCAGTTCGCCGAGCAGTTGCGCAACCGGCTCCGGATAGGCGTGTTTGGCCAGGACTTCAGCGTAGCTGAGCTCCAGCGAAACCATCTCGCCACGGGTGTCGCTGTCATCGAAGATGAAGCGTTGAGTGAAGTCGTTATCCGGTAGGTCGGTCATAAGTCTGGGTATCTGAAGTGGAGACAAAAGTGATTACAGAATTCGAGGTTACGCCTTGGCCACAGCCCCTGGCTGTCTGGTTATGGCTTACAGGCCGGCGACTGCGCGCGTTTTACGACGAACGGCACATACACGGCAGGCGAATTACCTCATATGGCTACGCGCAGGTGCAATTACAAGTCTTGGCCGGGTTGGTGCGATCGGCGGCGAGGTCAATCATTCGTTGCTGCTGCCCCGAAACTTGAACAGATCCCGGCGCTGCTTCTTGCTCGGCTTGCCATCGGTGCTCAAGCCCAGGGCGCCCGCCTTGCGCTCGGCGGCGGCGTTTTCTCGCTTGGCGATACTGGCGTCAGTTTCCGCGTACAGCGTCTGCGCTTCCGGCGCGCCTCGGCGCACGATCGACAGCGCCTTGACCACCACCGTGCGTTCCTCGAAACCGGTGCGGATCACAAATTCGTCGCCAATACGTGGCTCCTTGCCAGGCTTGCAACGCTCACCGCGGCAATGCACCTTGCCACTTTCAATCGCTGCCTTGGCCAAGGCGCGAGTTTTGTAAAACCGTGCAGCCCACAACCATTTATCGAGGCGGACTTTGTCGTCCTCTTCGTTTTTTTGTGCCATGGGATTTCCTCGTTCTGAAATATTGGTGAACTGTACTACCGTTCTGTCGTACCAAGAATTACTCCGGCCCGGACTACAATGCTGACATTCCATAACCTCCTTGTGGGGCTGGCAATCCGGGCCGTAGATATCTGTCGCCTTTTAACCATTATTCTGCGTGAATACCGCGGATTCGGCCGCCTGCGGCCACCGTGGTTTCTACCGGTTGAGCCATTTTGAAGACATTTGACCATTTGACCGTTGTCGGTCTGCGCGAGTGGGTGGCGCTCCCGGATCTGGGAGTCGCCGGCCTTCGCGCAAAAATCGACACCGGCGCCAGCACCTCCAGCCTGCATGCCACCGACATCGAGACGTTCGAGCGCGACGGTGGGCAGTGGGTACGCTTCACGGCGCACCTGGGCACGGTGGTGCAGTTGCGTCACCGGCGCTGCGAAGCCCCGCTGGTGACAAGAAAAACCATCAAAAGCTCCAACGGTCACGCGCAGGTGCGATACGTGATCAGCACCACCCTGGCCCTCGGTGATCGGGTCTGGCGGGTCGAGTTCACCCTCGCCTGCCGCAAGTCCATGCGATATCGCCTGTTACTCGGTTCCAAAGCCTTGATCGACGGCCAACTGGTGGTCAATCCGGGTATCAAGTATGTACAAGACAAGCCGGTGTTCCCGGTATCTACCTCCTCCACAGGTGTTGCATGAAGATCGCTGTGCTGTCGCGGAACCCGCGTCTGTATTCCACCCGTCGCCTGGTCGAAGCCGGTACCGAACGCGGCCATGAAATGGTGGTGGTCGATACCCTGCGCGCCTACATGAACATTGCCAGTCATAAACCGCAGATCCACTACCGCGGCAAGCCGCTGGAGGGCTTCGACGCGGTGATTCCGCGGATCGGTGCATCCGTTACTTTTTATGGCTGCGCAGTGTTGCGCCAGTTCGAAATGATGGGGGTTTTTCCGCTCAACGAATCGGTGGCTATTGCCCGTTCAAGGGACAAGCTGCGGTCGCTGCAATTGTTGTCGCGCCGGGGCATTGGTCTGCCGGTCACCGGTTTTGCCCACTCACCGGATGACATTCCCGATCTGATCGAAATGGTCAACGGAGCGCCACTGGTGATCAAGGTGCTGGAAGGCACCCAAGGCATCGGTGTGGTGCTGTGCGAAACCGCCACCGCGGCTGAGTCGGTGATCGAGGCGTTCATGGGCCTCAAGCAGAACATCATGGTCCAGGAGTACATCAAAGAAGCCGGTGGCGCCGACATTCGCTGCTTTGTAGTCGGCGACAAGGTGATTGCGGCCATGAAGCGCCAGGCCAAACCCGGCGAATTTCGCTCCAACCTGCACCGCGGTGGCAGTGCCAGCCTGATCAAGATCACCCCGGAAGAACGCATGACTGCTTTGCGTGCGGCAAAGGTCATGGGGCTGGCGGTGGCGGGGGTCGATATCCTGCGCTCCAATCACGGGCCGCTGGTGATGGAAGTGAACTCATCGCCGGGGCTGGAAGGGATCGAGACCACCACTGGCAAGAACGTGGCGGGGATCATCATTGAGCATCTGGAGAAGAATGGCGGCCCGAACATGACCCGGACCAAAGGCAAGGGCTGAGACACAACCACTGTGGCGAGGGAGCTTGCTCCCGCTCGGCTGCGTAGCAGTCGCAAGATCGGTGATCGTTCCCACGCTCTGCGTGGGAATGCAGCCGGGGGCGCTCCGCGCCCCCCCCAAGAGCCGAACGCGGAGCGTCCGAAGAGGCATTCCCACGCAGAGTGTGGGAACGATCGGGTTAGACGGCATCCCGCGGTAGCATCAACCCCAACGGCAAGCGCACCCGCGCTTCCAGCCCGCCACCAGTACGGTTACGCAGTTCAACATTGCCGCCGTGCATCGAGGCAATGCGCTTGACGATCGCCAGCCCCAACCCCGTGCCTTTGCCGCCTCTGGCACGATCACCGCGGGTGAACGGGTTGAAGATCGCCTCCAGCTCGGACGGATCGATCCCGGCACCACGGTCCATGACGCTCAACACCACGTAAGGTGCGCTCACATCCCCAGACACGTACGCCGCCACCTCCACACCACTGCCTGCGTGGTGCAGCGCATTGCCGATAAGGTTGTTGAGCAAGCGCTTCATCGATACCCGACGCAATGGAAACGGCTGGATCGGCTCCAGGCGCAAGCGTACTTTTTCTTCGTTCTGGTTATACGGCGCGGCAACCTCGCGGACCAGATCGCTCAGGTCCACCTCTTCCACCGACTCATCCCGGCCGTCGCGAATGAACGCCAGGAACTGATCGAGAATCGCATCCATGTCCTCGATATCCCGAACCATGTCATCGGTCAGGTCTGTGCGGTCGCCCATCAATTCCAGGGACAAGCGCAAACGGGTCAAGGGCGTGCGCAAGTCATGTGAAACTCCGGCCAGCATCAGTTCGCGCTCGCGACCGGCCTGCTCGACGTCTTCGGCCATTTGGTTGAAGGCGCGATAAACCTCGGTCATTTCGCTCGGTGTATCGCTGATCGGCAGGCGCACACTGCGACCCTGGCCGAGTTGTCGCGCGGCGTAGACCAGGCGCTTCAGAGGTTGATTGAGCTGACTGACGAAGATCCACGCCGAAGCGGTAGACAGCAAACCGATGGCCAGGAACCAGCCCAGTACATTCCAGATTTTCTGGCCACGCAATGGGTGCGGATACAGCGGCACTTTCAGCCAGCCATCCCCCAGGCTTGGCGCGCGAACCCACAGCGCCGGAGGCGAATGCATGCGCAACCGGACTTCGGTGTCGGCCCCCAATTCAGCCTGCATCTGCCGCTGATAGATCTCGCTGTAGGGCCAATGCTGTTCGCCTTCCGGCACGCCAGCGCCCACCACCCTGATCAGGGTCGCGGCTTCGGCAATCTTGTCACGATTGTTTTCATCGGCCGCCCAATAGGCGCGTAGCGTCAGGGCAACGCCGTGGCTGTACTGACGATCCACCAGCACGTCTTCGTTCATCAACAGATAAACCAGGGTCAGCGCCTTGGAGAACAGAACGACGATGAGCACCAGCCAAAGGGTGCGGGAGAAAAAGCTCTGGGGGAACCAAACGGGGGTTTTCATGGATAACCGCTACACACTTGCAGGAGCGAGCGATGCTCGCATATTGCGGATCGCGAGTCTGCGAGCAAAGTCATCTGACCCGTTGCCCGCAAGACCCGCTCCTACAAATCGCCGATCACTTGGTGGCGGCGCCATCCGGAACGAACACGTAGCCCACGCCCCAGACCGTCTGGATATAACGCGGTTTGGATGGATCGGGTTCGATCATCCGGCGCAGACGGGAAATCTGCACGTCGATGGAACGCTCCAGGGCATCCCACTCGCGGCCACGGGCCAGGTTCATCAGTTTGTCGCGGGTCAGCGGTTGACGGGCGTTCATCACCAGGGCCTTGAGCACGGCGAACTCACCGGTGGTGAGCATGTGCACTTCGTCACCGCGCTTGAGTTCGCGGGTGGCCAGGGACAGCTCGTAGTCACCGAAGGTCACGCTTTCGTCTTCGCTGCCAGGAGCGCCCGGCACCGGAGCCGACTGGCGACGCAGGACGGCTTTGACACGGGCCATCAGCTCATCGGGGTTGAACGGCTTGGCCAGGTAATCGTCGGCACCCAGTTCCAGGCCCTTGATACGGCTCAGCTCATCGCCCTTGGCGGTCAGCATGATGATCGGAATCTGGTTGTTCGCGCCACGCAGGCGGCGGCAGGCGGTCAGGCCGTCTTCACCGGGCAGCATCAGGTCGAGGACGACCAGGTTGAACACTTCGCGTGCCAGCAGGCGGTCCATTTGCTCGGTGTTCGGTACGGCGCGGGCGCGATAGCCCTTGCTGACGAAAAAACGCTCCAGCAGGCTGCTGAGGCCCGGGTCGTCGTCAACAATAAGAATTTTTTCGCCTTCAGCAATGTTTGCAGTGCTGCTCATTGGATGCTCCTTTTAGCTCGGCGCGCATTATGGCGTAGCTGCCGTTATACGCACCGTGTGCATTGTTAGCAGATTTTTCCTTTACCGCCAGAAAACCGGCCATTGAAGCCTCGGCCCGCAATGCCCCCGAATGCCGGAACGCTGGTTATAATGCGCGGCCTTTTGTGTCAGGCAACATCAGACAGGTACTACAGTCAGGCGTCGTTTTTTTCAGGGCGTCGGCAGTAATTGTTCGATTTCACGGGTCAACGGGATACCTTTTGATCCAGGTAGCGGCGCAGGCCAGGCCGCTCAACCAGACTCGCCGAGGCCCTAACTGCGTGCCTGCGAGCCTGCTTTCACAATTTGTCAGGTGGTTTTATGGACAGCATCAACAGCCGCATCGCCGAGGAACTCGGCGTACGCCCACAACAGGTCGAAGCGGCCGTCGCGCTACTCGATGAAGGCTCTACCGTTCCCTTCATCGCCCGTTACCGGAAAGAAGTGACCGGCAGCCTCGATGACACCCAGTTGCGTCATCTGGAAGAGCGTCTGCGCTACCTGCGAGAACTCGACGAACGGCGCATCAGCATCCTCGCCAGCATCCAGGAGCAAGGCAAGCTGACGCCGCAACTGGAACGCGACATCAAACTCGCCGACACCAAGACCCGCCTCGAAGACTTGTACCTGCCGTACAAGCAGAAGCGCCGCACCAAGGGCCAGATCGCCCTGGAAGCCGGCCTCGGCGAATTGGCCGATGGCTTGTTCAACGACCCGACCCTGAGCCCGGAAACCGAAGCCGCACGTTTCATCGACGCGGAAAAAGGCGTGGCCGATGTGAAGGCGGCCCTCGAAGGCGCCAAATACATCCTGATGGAGCGCTTCGCCGAAGACGCCGGCCTGCTCGACAAGCTGCGCAACTACCTCAAGCAGGAAGCGACCCTCAGTGCCCGCGTGATCGCCGGCAAGGAAGAGGAAGGCGCCAAGTTCCGTGATTACTTCGAACACGACGAACCGCTGAAAAGCATGCCGTCGCACCGCGCCCTGGCGATTTTCCGAGGCCGCAACGAAGGCATCCTCAGCTCCGCACTGAAAGTCGGCGACGAACTGCCGGGCACCATGCACCCGTGCGAAGGCATGATCGGCCAGCAATTCGGCATCCAGAACCAGAACCGTGCCGCCGACAAATGGCTGGGCGAAGTGGTGCGCTGGACCTGGAAGGTCAAGCTCTACACCCATCTGGAAACCGACTTGCTGGGTGAGCTGCGCGACGGCGCGGAAACCGAAGCGATCAATGTGTTCGCACACAACCTGCACGACCTGCTGCTGTCGGCGCCGGCCGGCCCGCGCGCGACCCTGGGCCTCGACCCGGGCCTGCGTACCGGTTGCAAGGTGGCCGTCGTCGATTCCACCGGCAAGCTGCTCGATCACGCCACGGTTTACCCGCACGTGCCGCATAACAAGTGGGACCAGACCATCGCGATTCTCGCCGCCCTGTGCGCCAAGCATTCGGTGGATCTGATCGCCATCGGCAACGGCACCGCCAGCCGTGAGACCGACAAGCTCGCCGCCGAACTGATCAAAAAATACCCGGCGATGAAGATGACCAAAGTCATGGTCTCGGAGGCCGGTGCATCGGTTTACTCGGCTTCGGAACTGGCGTCCAAGGAATTCCCGGATCTGGATGTATCGATCCGTGGCGCGGTGTCGATTGCCCGTCGCTTGCAAGACCCGTTGGCAGAGCTGGTCAAGATCGATCCGAAATCCATCGGTGTCGGCCAGTACCAGCACGACGTGTCGCAACTGAAACTGGCGCGTGGCCTGGACGCCGTGGTCGAGGATTGCGTGAACGCCGTAGGCGTGGACGTGAACACTGCTTCCGTGGCGCTGCTGGCGCGCATCTCCGGCCTCAACGCGACCCTGGCGCAGAACATCGTCAGCCATCGTGACGAGCACGGCGCGTTCAAAACCCGCGCAGCCTTGAAGAAAGTCGCACGCCTGGGCGAGAAAACCTTTGAACAGGCCGCCGGTTTCCTGCGTGTCATGAACGGTGAAAACCCGCTGGACTCGTCGGCAGTGCACCCGGAAGCCTATCCACTGGTACAGCGCATTGCCGCTGAAACCGACCGCGACATCCGCTCGCTGATCGGCGACGCTGCGTTCCTCAAGCGCCTCGATCCGAAGAAGTACACCGACGAAACCTTCGGTTTGCCAACCGTGACCGACATCCTGCAAGAGCTTGAAAAACCTGGCCGCGACCCACGCCCAGAGTTCAAGACCGCCGAGTTCCAGGAAGGCGTCGAAGACCTCAAGGACTTGCAACTGGGGATGATCCTCGAGGGCGTGGTGACCAACGTGACCAACTTCGGCGCGTTCGTCGACATCGGTGTGCATCAGGACGGTTTGGTGCATATCTCGGCTCTTTCCGAGAAGTTCATCAAGGATCCACGCGAAGCGGTGAAAGCCGGTGACGTGGTGAAGGTCAAGGTCATGGAAGTCGACATCCCGCGTAAACGCGTAGGGCTGTCGATGCGCATGAGCGACACCCCGGGCGAGAAAATCGACGGTGCTCGTGGCGCCCGTCCGGGCTCGGCCCCGCGTCAATCGCAGAACAGCGCGCCGCGCAAGGAAACCACGGCAGCGGCTCCGGCCAATAACGCCATGGCGTCGCTGTTCGCCAACGCCAAGCAATTGAAGAAGCGTTGATGGAGATCCCTGCGGGGTATACCGAAAGCGCTTTTTTCAAGTTGCTGGGCTGTCGCTTGCACAGCCTGGAAACCGGGGTGGCGCAAGTCGCCCTGGGGCTTGCGCCAGAACTGCGCAATCGCGCCGGCAAGCTGCACGGTGGGGCTTTGTTCAGTCTGGTGGACATTGCCATGGGGCTGGCCTGTTCCAGCAGCCATGGCTTTGACCAGCAGAGCGCGACCATCGAGTGCAAGATCAACTACATCCGCGCCGTCGAAGGCGGTGAGGTGATGTGCACGGCGCGGGTGATACACCCGGGCCGCCGCACGCTGGTGGTCGAGGCCGATGTGATGCAAGGCGACAAATTGGTCGCAAAAGCGCAAGGCACGTTCGCTGTCCTGTAGCTAGATGTCATCGATTTGAGTTAATTTCGCGATTAGAAACCTGTGGGAGCGAGCCTGCTCGCGATGACGGTGGGACAGACGACATGAATGTTGACTGATCCGCCCTCATCGCGAGCAGGCTCGCTCCCACAGGGATTGCGCAGTGATTGACTGACCGGCATATGGCCTGAGCGGCTCCAAAACCAGGCGAAAACGCCAGTTTCAACTTCACCCTTGTAGACCGTCTTGCCCACCCCCATATTGGGGCGACTGACGCGTGAAGGAATCCAACTTGAGCGAACTTCTCAACCGCCGCCTGGCCCTGCTCGGCGAGCGCGCTAACCTCTCTCTGCTCGAACAGTGCCTTCACGGCATCGAACGTGAATGCCTGCGCGTGACCGGCGAAGGTCGCCTGGCGCAAACGCCGCACCCGGAAGAATTGGGTTCCGCGCTGACCAACGAACAAATCACCACCGACTATTCCGAGTCGCTGCTGGAGTTCATCACCCCGGCCCTGCCCGATCCTGCCGATACGCTGGCGAGCCTGGACAGCATTCACCGTTTTGCCTACAGCAAGCTCGGCAACGAGTACCTGTGGAGTCCATCGATGCCGTGCCCGTTGCCGGCCGAGGAAGATATCCCGATCGCCTATTACGGCACCTCCAACATCGGGCAGCTCAAGTACGTGTACCGCAAGGGCCTGGCCCTGCGTTACGGCAAGACCATGCAGTGCATCGCCGGGATTCACTACAACTTTTCCCTGCCCGAAAAGCTGTGGCCGCTGCTCAAACAGGCTGAAGGCTTTGTCGGCACCGACCGCGATTATCAGTCGTCGGCGTACATCGCACTGATCCGCAACTTCCGCCGCTACAGCTGGCTGCTGATGTACCTGTTCGGTGCCTCGCCGGCGCTGGATGCAGGTTTCCTGCGCGGTCGTTCGCACCAATTGGAACAGCTCGATCCGGATACCCTGTACCTGCCGTACGCCACCAGCCTGCGCATGAGTGACCTGGGCTACCAGAGCAACGCCCAGGCCGGCCTGACGCCGTGTTACAACGACCTGGTCAGTTACACAGACAGCCTGCGCAAAGCGGTGGCCACGCCTTACGCGCCTTACGTCGAAGTCGGCACGCACAAGGACGGTGAGTGGATTCAGCTCAACACCAACATCCTGCAGATCGAAAACGAGTACTACTCCAACATTCGCCCCAAACGCGTGACCTACTCCGGCGAGCGGCCGATCCAGGCGCTGATGGCCCGTGGTATCCAGTACGTCGAGGTGCGTTGCCTGGACATCAACCCGTTCCTGCCGATGGGTATCGATATCACTGAATCGCGTTTCCTCGACGCCTTCCTGCTGTACTGCGCGCTGAACGACAGCCCGTTGCTGACCAATACCAGTTGCAGCAACGCGACTTCGAACTTCCTCAGCGTGGTCAAGGAAGGGCGCCGTCCGGGCCTGCAATTGCAACGCGACGGGCAACCGGTCGACCTCAAAGAGTGGGCAGGCCAATTGCTGGAAAGCATCGCGCCACTGGCGGCGCTGCTGGACCAGAGCCACGGCGGCGATGCTCACAGCAAGGCGCTGGATGCGCAGCTGGCCAAGGTCCAGGACCCAGCCTTGACGCCGTCCGCCCAGGTGCTGGCGGCAATGGCTGAACACAAGGAAAGCTTCGCTCAGTTCTCCCTGCGTCAGAGCCAGGCCCATGCGCAGTTTTTCCGCAGCGAGCCGTTGCCGGCCGAGCAACAGGCGAAGTTCGAAGAACTGGCTCGTGCGTCGCTGGCACAGCAGGTTGAGCTGGAGCAGAACGAAGTCGGCGATTTCGATGTGTTTGTCGGGTCGTATCAGGCGAGCATTCTGGCGATCAGTAACTGACAGCAATCCCTGTGGCGAGGAAGCTTGCTCCCGCTCGGCTGCGCAGCAGTCCAGACAACGCGTTGACCTGACACAACGCGTTGGATGAAATTGGGAGTCCTTCGTCCTCCAGCGGGAGCAAGCTCCCTCGCCACAAAGGCTCTCTCTACCATCCGCCTTAGAACTATGATCGTTCCCACGCAAAGTGTGGGAACGATCAGGGTAGCTGCTTAGATTTTTCCGCTCATAAGCTCATTCGAAAAAGTTATTTATTTTCGGATTCTTAGATCATTTAGTCTCCTTTCACGCCGACTTTCGTCCGCCTGACAAGGAGCATCCTGATGAAACTGCACTTCCCTCTTCGCCTGCTGGCGGCCGCGTCATTGGCAGCAGTCAGTTTGTTTGCCCAGGCGGCCGACGTCACTGTTGCTTACCAGACCACCGTTGACCCGGCGAAAGTCGCCCAGGCTGACGGCGCTTACGAGAAAGCCACCAAGGCCGACATCAGCTGGCGCAAATTCGATAACGGTGCCGACATCATTGCTGCAATCGCCTCCGGCGACGTGCAAATCGGCTATCTCGGTTCCAGCCCGTTGACCGCGGCCATCACCCGTAAAGTCCCGGTGGAAACATTCCTTATCGCTACCCAGATCGGCGCTGCCGAAGCCCTGGTGGCCCGCGACGGCTCCGGGATCAAGACCCCGCAAGACCTGATCGGCAAGAAAATCGCCGTGCCGTTCGTTTCCACCGGCCACTACAGCCTGTTGGCGGCGCTCAAGCACTGGAACATCGACCCGTCGAAAGTCACCGTCCTCAACCTCGCCCCGCCGGCCATCATTGCCGCGTGGAAACGCGGTGACATCGACGCTACTTACGTTTGGGACCCGGCCCTGGGTGTCGCCAAGGAAAACGGCAAAGTGCTGATCACTTCCGGCGAACTGGCCAAGTTCGGTGCGCCGACTTTCGATGCCTGGATCGTGCGCAAGGACTTCGCCGAGAAGCACCCGGAAATCGTCACCGCGTTCGCCAAAGTGACCCTGGACGCCTACGCCGATTACCGCAAAGACCCGCAAGCCTGGCTCGCCAACCAGAGCAACGTCGACAAACTGGTGAAGCTCTCCGGCGCCAAGGCCAGCGACATTCCACTGCTGCTGCAAGGCAACGTCTACCCATTGGCGGCCGATCAAGTGACCAGCCTCGGAGCACCAACCACCAAGGCCATCACCGACACCGCCGTGTTCCTCAAGGAACAAGGCAAGGTCGAAGCCGTGCTGCCGGACTACGCGCCGTACGTCAGCGCCAAGTTCATCACCAACTGATCGGGAGTCGACTCGATGGCTTTGCTACAGCTGGAGCGCATCAGTGCACAGTACCCTGGCAGCCCTGCACCTGTGCTGGCGGATATTTCCTTGAGCCTGGGGCCGCAGCAATTGCTGGTCGCCCTCGGTCCGTCCGGCAGTGGCAAGACTTCGCTGTTGAACCTGATTGCCGGATTCGTCGCACCCAGCGCCGGGCGCATCACCCTCGATGGCGTGCCGGTAAAAGGCCCGAGCGCCGAACGTGGCGTGGTGTTCCAGGACGACGCCTTGCTGCCTTGGCAAGACGTGCTGGCCAATGTCGGCTTTGGCCTTGAGCTGGCGGGCGTCTCTCGGGACAAACGCGAAATCCGTGCCCGGGAAATGCTCGCGCTGGTGGATCTTTCAGGCTTCGAAAACCGCCGGATCTGGCAACTCTCCGGCGGCCAGAAGCAGCGCGTCGGCCTGGCCCGCGCCCTCGCTGCCGACCCTCGCGTCTTGCTGATGGACGAACCTTTCGGCGCGCTCGACGCGTTCACCCGCGAGCAGATGCAGGAGCTGCTGCTGCAAGTCTGGCGGCGCACTGCCAAACCGGTATTCCTGATCACCCATGACATTGAAGAAGCGGTGTTCCTCGCCACGGATCTGATTCTGCTGGCGCCCAATCCCGGGCAAATCGTCGAACGCCTGAGCCTCGATTTCGGCCAGCGTTACGCCGCCGGTGAGTCGGCGCGCTCGATCAAGTCCGACCCGCGCTTTATCGAAACCCGCGAACACGTGCTCGCCAAAGTGTTCTCCCAACGCAGCGCCGTTCCACGGCAGGAGCACGCATGAGCAGCTATGAAATTCCCGCAGCGGCGGTCAAGACAAACACCACCGCAATCGTTGTGCGCCGCAGTTTGAGTACGCGCTGGATCAGTGTGCTGACGCTGGTCGCGCTGATTGTCATCTGGTGGGCCGTGACGGCGACCGGTTTGATCGAGCCGCTATTCCTGCCGTCACCATCGGCCGTGCTGCAAAAAGGCTGGCTGCTGGCGACCAGCGGCTACATGGATTCAACCCTGTGGCAGCACTTGGGCGCGAGTCTCAGCCGCATCGGCCTGGGCCTGGGCTTCGCGGTGTTGACGGCTGTCCCAGTCGGCATTGCCATCGGCCACAATCGCATAGCTCGCGGCATTCTCGATCCGCTGATCGAGTTCTATCGCCCGATTCCACCGCTGGCCTATCTGCCGCTGATCGTGATCTGGTGCGGCATTGGCGAGTTGTCGAAAGTGCTGTTGATCTTCCTGGCGATTTTCGCTCCGATCGCCATTGCCACCGCCACCGGTGTGCGCACGGTGGACCCGGCCAAGCTGCGCGCTGCGCAGTCCCTGGGTGCGACGCGGGCACAGTTGATTCGACATGTGATTTTGCCCAGTGCATTACCGGACATCCTGACTGGCGTGCGCATCGGTTTGGGCGTGGGTTGGTCGACACTGGTCGCCGCCGAGCTGATTGCCGCCACCAGCGGCCTGGGTTTCATGGTGCAGTCGGCCGCGCAGTTCCTGGTCACCGATGTGGTGGTGCTGGGGATCCTGGTGATCGCGCTGATCGCCTTCGCCATGGAAATGGGCTTGCGCAAGTTGCAACGCAAACTGGTGCCGTGGCACGGCCAGGCTCACTGATACGTTTTGATCGCACTGACTACGCCGACAGCCCCGGATTGAAGAGAACCACCATGAGCCACCTGACCATCGTCCCCCTCAGCTCTGCCCTCGGCGCACAGATCAGTGGCGTCGACATCAGCCAGCCGCTGAATCTGGAACAGCGTGATGCCATCGAACAAGCGCTGCTCAAGCATCAAGTGCTGTTCTTCCGCGACCAGCCAATCACCCCACAGCAGCAGGCGCGTTTCGCCGCCAATTTCGGCGACCTGCACATTCACCCGATCTACCCGAATGTGCCGGAGCAACCGCAAGTGCTGATCCTCGATACCGCCGTCACCGACGTGCGCGACAACGCGATCTGGCACACCGACGTGACCTTCCTGCCGACCCCGGCCATGGGCGCGGTGCTCAGCGCCAAGCTGTTGCCGGAGTTTGGTGGCGATACCTTGTGGGCCAGTGGAATCGCAGCGTATGAAGCGTTGTCGGCACCGTTCAAAACCTTGCTCGAAGGCCTGACCGCCACCCACGACTTCACCCGTTCGTTTCCGTTGGAGCGCTATGGCAACACGCCTGAAGCGCTGGCCCAATGGGAAGAAGCGCGGCGCAAGAATCCGCCGCTGTCGCACCCGGTAATCCGCACCCATCCGGTGAGCGGGCGCCGCTCGCTGTTCGTCAACGAAGGCTTCACTTCGAAGATCAACGAACTGTCGGAAACCGAGAGCGAGGCGATTCTGAAGTTCCTGTTCGCCCACGCAACACGGCCGGAATTCACCATTCGCTGGCGCTGGCAGAAAGACGACATCGCCTTCTGGGACAACCGCGTGACTCAGCATTACGCGGTGGATGACTACCGGCCGGCGCGGCGGGTGATGCAGCGGGCGACAGTGTTGGGGGATGTGCCGTTTTTTCGCTGATTTGATCGTTCCCACGCTCTGCGTGGGAATGCCGCCCGGGACGCTCCGCGTCCCATCCGAAAGCCGAACGCGGAGCGTCCGTTGATGCATTCCCACGCGGAGCGTGGGAACGATCATGCTGTCACTCAGCCGTCGAAGGCTTCTCCCACAGATTGATCCCGCCCTCTTGGGCAAAACGATCGATCTCCGCCAGCTCCTCTGCACTGAAGCTCAAGTTCCGCAACGCCCCGACGTTCTCGATGATCTGCTCTGGCCGGCTCGCACCGATCAGTGCCGACGTCACCCGCGGGTCGCGCAGGGTCCAGGCCAGTGCCAGTTGCGCCAGGCTCTGACCGCGGCGCTTGGCGATTTCATTGAGTGCACGCACGTGGGCAATGTTGGTCTCGGACAGGTGCGAAGCCTGCAACGAACCGCCGCCCGGACGGTTGACCCGCGCGTCGCTCGGGACACCGTTGAGGTATTTGTCGGTCAGCAAACCCTGAGCCAGCGGTGTAAACGCAATCACGCCGGTGCCCAGTTCGTCAGTGGTGTCGAGCAGATCTTTTTCCACCCAGCGATTGAGCAGGTTGTAGGCCGGCTGATGGATCAACAACGGCACCTTCCACTCCTTGAGCAATGCCGCCATCTCACGGGTTTTCACCCCTGAGTACGACGAGATGCCGATGTACAACGCCTTGCCCTGCTGCACTGCCGTGGCCAATGCGCTGGCGGTTTCTTCCAGCGGCGTATCCGGGTCGAAGCGGTGCGAATAGAAAATGTCGACGTAGTCCAGGCCCAGACGCTGCAGGCTCTGGTCGAGGCTGGCCAGCACGTACTTGCGCGAACCGCCGCCCTGACCGTAAGGACCGGGCCACATGTCCCAACCGGCCTTGCTGGAGATGATCAACTCATCCCGGTACTGCTTGAAGTCTTCCCGCAGCAATCGACCGAAATTGATCTCGGCGCTGCCGTATGGCGGACCGTAGTTATTGGCCAGGTCGAAATGGTTGATGCCCAGGTCGAACGCCGTACGCAGCAGCGCCCGCTGGGTGTCGATCGGCGTGCTGTCGCCGAAGTTGTGCCACAGGCCCAGCGACAGCGCCGGCAGCACCAGACCGCTGCGACCAACGCGGCGGTAAGGAATGGAGTCGTAGCGGTTTTCGGCAGCGGTGTAAGTCATCGAATCCTCTCTTGTCTGTCTTGAATCTGGTCTCGACTGCTTCGCCAGTCGCCCAGCATACCCTCAGACAAACACCAGAAAACCCCGGACTCGACTAATTGCTGAAACGTTTCATATTTCTTTCGCCTAACCTTATGCCGACAATTCGCGCAGAGCTGCCGCCGCCAGAAAACCGGAGCGCGAACTGTAGCGTTGATCACGTCTGACAGTCTGATCGATACGCTCAAGCAACTGTTCCGGCAACGTCGCATTGAAGCGCACTGACTTGCCGAAATAAGGCGTGATATCAAACTCAACTACCGCCCACACACCACCTGCGTAATCGGGATTTTCAAGGTGGGCATCAATCTCGCGTACCTGTGGCAATGGCTCGCCATCGGCTACCAACCCTTCGTAGTGCA
The DNA here is from genome assembly GCF_004307605.1 of Pseudomonas sp. Sample_24. Classification (NCBI taxonomy): domain Bacteria; kingdom Pseudomonadati; phylum Pseudomonadota; class Gammaproteobacteria; order Pseudomonadales; family Pseudomonadaceae; genus Pseudomonas; species Pseudomonas sp. Sample_24. Next base: position 2,056 of record NZ_RCNW01000063.1, on the reverse strand, counting down.
GGGACAGCGCCTCTTTCACGCTTTCAAGTGCCTGCGCCACGGTGCTGCCGGCCGAGAAACAACCTGGCACATCAGGGACGATCACTCCGTAGTCCGAGTCGGCATCCTTGTGCAGAACAACCGGGAAATTCATTTCGATGAGCCCTTCATGTGATGTGTCCCTGCAGGGACTTTCGTATCTGGTGGCGGGCATCATTTGAGTCCCGCCTGTTTCAATATGCTGCTGATCGTTCCTTTCGGAAGATCCGAATCCGGGTGTTTGACCGTCACCCTCCCGGGCTTGCAGGGATGCTTGTACTGATGATGGCTTCCCCTTACGGCAACCAGATACCAACCATCGTCCTCGATCATCCTGATCATTTCCCGACTTCGCATTTCCTTCGCCTTTTTCCACAGCAATCGCTGCGTACTTTAAGCAGGTCGAAGTGGAAACAATACACACCATACACACTTGGCAAAATAATAGCCGATCTGGACGAAGTCGACTTTTCCTCTCGGACCGGCGGCTACTGCGCTTTCGCAAACACCTCCCCCATCCAATCCACAAACACCCGGACCCGTGGCGACATGTGTCGGTTGTGCGTGTACAGCACTGAAATTGGCAGGTAAGCAGGACTGGCGCTGGTGATCTGACGCAGGCGGGATGGTTTAACTATGCTCGCTGTATGGGGTTGAATCAGTAAAGGCTTGCCCGCGATGACGGCCTTTACGGCAACACACATTTAAATGGCGAAACCCACCATGCACACGACGATCATCATCACCTTTGGCCTGATTCTCCTGGCGCTGATGCTCTACATCGGCGAGAAAATCGGCTTCAGCCGCCAGATTCTGGCCTACAGCTTTATCGTGCTGTGGCTGGCGCTGACGTTGATCAACGGCGCGGTCGGCATCGTGCATGCCGGCCAGCCGTTAAGCACCGAGCTGGTGGTGGGAAGCGCCGTGTTCGGTATCCCGGTGGCGGCGCTCGTGTTGTTCATGGTGCTGACCACCGAGACCTGAGAGACCGATCAACGCACCAGGTGCAGGAACTGCATGTGCCGTTCGTACTGATCGAGGATGTCATTGATGATCTGCTCCTTGGTATAGCCCACCAGATCGTAGTTCTGACTGCCCTCGCTCAAGTGCACTTCGGCCCGATAGTAGCGACGATTGTTGAGCTCCTTGGAGCCCATGCCACCCCGGGCAAACGACGGCGTGAAGTAGCCACGCATTTGCACCTGGTAGATAAACGGGTGTTCATCGCCGTGACCGATTTCCAGGCTGACGCTGTCGTTGACCGGCTCTGGATGGGTGATCACCTTGAGGCCCTTCTCGACGAATACCGCCGAGACCTCTTCAATCGCCGGACGTACCGTCGTGTCGAGGAAGCGATACACCTCGTCCCGCGACGGAAAATGCACCGCCTGACTCAAGCGCTGGCGCCAGCCACCGCGCCGCGAGCCGGACACCGGTGCCAGGGAATGCAGTTGCGCGATCTGTTTCTGCGATTCCAGATAAAACGCCTTGTGCAGACCCCACATCATCAGCAGCAAAATCAGCGAGAACGGCAGCGAGGTCAGGACCACCGCTGACTTCAATGCGTCGATGCTGCCGGAGAACAGCAGCGCACTGGTCACCAGCGCCGTCATTGCTCCCCAGAACACCCGCAGCCATTTCGGCCCATCCTCATCCGGGTTGCCACCCTTGGCGGACAGGGTCGACAACACCACGGTGCCCGAGTCGGCGGAAGTGACGAAGAACACGAAGCTGATGAACACCGTGACCGCAATCACGGTTTTGCTCCACGGGTAGGTTTCCAGCAGCAGGTAGAGGGTCATCGAGGGGTTGTCGATGGCCGACATGCCCAGCGCGCTCATGCCGTGGTTGAGCACCTGGTCGATGGCGCTGTTGCCGAAGATCGACATCCACGCCAGGGTGAAACCCAGCGGAATCAACAGCACGCCGAAGACGAACTCGCGGATGGTCCGGCCACGGGAAATCCGCGCGATGAACAGGCCTACGAACGGCGACCATGCGATCCACCAGGCCCAATAGAACACGGTCCAGCCGCCCA
>NZ_RCNW01000401.1:0-18311 GCF_004307605.1 Pseudomonas sp. Sample_24 | reverse complement strand
TTGAAACATTTTGGTGGATTGCAGGAGCTGTCTCGTGCCAGCATCGAAGAGATCGCCAAAGCTCCCGGGATCAGTAAAAAGCTTGCAGAGTTGATTTATGCAAATCTGCACAGCGAGTAGAATGCCCCCTCACCTCGTAGCCAGTTGTGCCGATGAATATCCCTAATCTGATTACCGTTCTACGCGTCCTGCTCATACCGATCTTCATTTTGCTGTTTTATCTGCCTTACCACTGGAGTTACCTGGCGTCTGCCTCGGTCTTCGCATTTGCTGCCGCCACAGACTGGCTGGACGGGTATCTCGCTCGCCGGCTGGAGCAAAGCACGCCATTCGGGGCCTTTCTGGATCCCGTTGCGGACAAGCTGATGGTGGCCGTTGCGCTGGTGCTGCTGGTGCAGGAACACGGCAACCTGTGGCTCACGCTGCCGGCTGCGGTCATTATTGGTCGTGAGATCGTTGTCTCGGCCCTGCGGGAATGGATGGCCGAACTCGGCGCTCGTGCTCACGTAGCCGTGTCGAACCTGGGCAAATGGAAAACTGCTGCGCAAATGCTGGCGCTGGTGATTCTGCTGGCCAATCCGTCGGACTTCAGCTTCTGGGTTCTGTTGGGTTATGCCTTGCTGATGGTCTCTGCCGGCCTGACATTGTGGTCCATGGTCCAGTACCTGCGGGCTGCCTGGCCGCATCTGAAGACCGACGTTGAAAAGAAATAAAACTTTTTTGAATCAAGGGGTTGACGGGGCTTCTGGATTCTATAGAATGCGCCACACCAAGACGCGGGAATAGCTCAGTTGGTAGAGCACGACCTTGCCAAGGTCGGGGTCGCGAGTTCGAGTCTCGTTTCCCGCTCCAAGTTTGTACACATTTGATGTCGCGCTACTGACAGCAAATGTTTTGAGGCCGAGTAGCAAAATGGTTATGCAGCGGATTGCAAATCCGCCTACGCCGGTTCGATTCCGACCTCGGCCTCCACTAATAATCAACCCCGTAGATCGATGATCTACGGGGTTTTTTATTGTCCGCGAGAAAGCCGGTTATTGCCGACCTGCAGCAGTCGGTGAAGTCGACTGCTGCAGGTTGTTTCCAATCCGCGGATCACTCAATAAGGCCGCGCCGTGCACGCTTCGCCAATGATGTCGATGAAGTCATCATGTGAAACCGGTTTGCTCACGTGGTAATTGAATCCCGATTGCCTGGCTTTTTTCTGGTCATTGGCGGTGCCGTAACCCGTCAGGGCAATGGCTGGTATGTGTTTCAGATGAGCGATCTGGCGAATGGCCTGGATGAATTCGTGGCCATTCATGACCGGCATGCCAATGTCCGAAATAATCACGTCATAATTGCCATCCTTCGCCGCCTGAAGCGCCAATAACGGGTCGCTGAAGGCCTCCACATGCGCATCTTCCATCTCCAGCAACATTTGCAGGACTTCCATCACGTCCTGGGAGTCTTCTACCAGCATGATCTTTTGGCCAAGCAGGCGCCCTGACTCATTCGACACCTTGGGCTGGTCGTCAGTGTGCTGGTGAGGCTGGCAAAGTGGCAGGCGGACGGTGAAGGTGCAGCCGCGTCCCATGCCTTCGGAGTGCACGCTCACCGAGCCGCCGTGGGCCTCAACCAGTTGTCGCACCAGCGAAAGACCGATGCCGAGGCCTTCGCGATGATGGGCGTTATGTTGGCTCTGCGCTTGGCTGAACAGGTCGAAAACCTTATGCAGGTTGCCCTGCTCAAGACCAACGCCGCTGTCGATCACGTCCAGTTGTGCCATGTTTTCGACGCGCTGGGCAATCAGCTCGACGCAACCATCCCTGGGCGTAAATTTCAGCGCATTGTTCACCAGGTTCCAGATGATCTGTTCCAGGCGAGTAGGGTCGGCATCAATCACCAGCGGCGGTTCCGGTGGCTGCGGCACTTTCAGGGTAACGGTGCACGGATGCTGGTCGTTGATCACCACGGTGTGCACATCCTGCAGCATTCTTCCCAGGTCCACCGCCTGCCTTTTAAGCTTGAGTTTGCCAGTGCGCACCCGGGCGACGTCCAGCAGGTCATCGATGATGCGCGCCTGGCTGGAGACGGCGTCGCAGATCGTGTTGACCGCTTTCATGGCCGGGCCGGCGGTTTTGGTCATTGGCAGTCGACGCAGCAGTTCGGCGTTGAGCTGGATGAGGTTCAGCGGATGCTTGAGTTCGTGGGACATCACCGCGAAAAACTCATCCTTGAGATGGCTGTTCGTTTGGGTCTCAGCCAATTGCTGACTTTGCTCGTCGTGGATGCGTTTGTGGCCGGTCAGGTCGCGGGCGATTTTCACATACCCTTGTAGACTGTCACCCATGAGTAACGTGACTTCACCACTGCAATAGAAGCGGCTGCCATCCTTGCGCAGGTGCCAGCGCTCATCTTCGCCGCGCCCGTGCTCGCGCGCTGCACGCAGTTCCGATTCGGGGATTGCCTCGGCCCGGTCCTCGGGAGTGAAGATAAGGTCGTAAAAAGCACCAAGCACCTCGCTTTTCTTGTAGCCGAAAATCAGCTCGGCACCGGTGTTCCAGTCGGTGATCATCCCGTTGATATCCAGCAGGATGATCGCGAAATCGTGGGTGCTTTCAGCCACAAGACGCATGCGCTCTTCACCGAGGCGCAGTTCGTCTTCGGCGGCACGACGCTTGGTGATGTCGATGAAGGTCAGTACCGTACCGTCGATATGATCTTCACTGGAACGGTAGGGCAGCAGGCGCGCGATGTACCAGCGCTGGTCGTTGCTGCTGATCTCCCGCTCGATCATGTTTAGCGAGTCGAATACCGTCGCTGCATCTTCGGCCATCTCCGGATAGTCCAGCCGGTGGGTGATGTCCATCAGCGAGCGCCCGGTATCGACGGGCAACATGCTGAATATGTCCGTGGCCCGCGGTGTAAACCAGCGGATACGCATGTTGCGGTCGACAAACACCGTGGCAATGTCAGTCGAAGCAATCAGGTTGGTGAGGTAGTCGTTGATCTTGTCGGTTTCTTCTACTTTGGTCTTGAGTTCGTAGTTGACCGTCAGCAACTCTTCGTTGATCGACTGCAGCTCTTCCTTGCTGGTCTCCAGCTCTTCGGTGGCCGAACGCAGTTCTTCGTTGATGGCCTGCATTTCTTCGTTGGAGGCCTTGAGTTCCTCGCTGGACACTTCGGACTGTTCGATCGTCTCCTGCAAATGCAGCTTGGTGCGCTGCAGTTCGTGCTCAAGGTTGGTCAATACCTGGTTTTTCATCGGGTCGGCGGCGACATCGACCGGCTCATGCGGGTTGACCTCGCGCTCTTCGAAGATCACCAACACATACTCGTTTTCGGTTGCATCATCCTTGTAGGGATGCGCAGTCAGGTCGACCAGGAACTTGCGCTGTTCGCGTTCCATCCGGATTTTGCGCGAAGTGACCGCCACGCCGGTTTGTTGGCCCTGAAACAATGTGGTGCGAATTTCCAGGCGCAGGTCGGGGTGGGCCAGCGTCAGAAGGTTGCGCGATATTTCCCCGGCCACATAGCGCAGAAAACGCCCGGCGCCTTCACTCAGGTGCAGGATATTGGCGTTGGTATCGACAATGATGCTCGGTGGGGCGGCTTTTTCCAGCGCTCTGAGGTGGATGTCAGCGAAAGAAACCTTGCGCTTGACCACCGTTTCTACCGGACTGGTGGCAACGGTGGTCCGCGCGTAGCCACCACGGGGCATGGTCGGCGTGCGACGCGTATTGGTCGAGACACTCTTGGCGCGGAAAATGCGATTGCGCTTGTCCACGGGGGTGAACAGGTCCAGACAGCCGTCAGCAGATTCCGATGTGCCCAGAAACAGATAGCCGCCTGGTCGAAGGGCAAAATGAAACATCTGCATGATGTCTCGCTGAACCTCGCGATCGAGATAAATCAGCAGGTTCCTGCATACGATCAAGTCAATTTGCGAAAACGGCGGGTCGAGCAACAGGCTGTGCTTGGCGAACAGCACCTTTTCGCGGATTTCCTTGCGGACACGATAGTGTTGATTTTCATGGGTGAAATACTGGCGCATGCGCGCAGGGGGAACATCGGTGATGATCGCTTCGGGATAGACGCCATTGCGACCGAAAGCGATGGCCCGATCATCGATGTCGGTGGCGAAAACCTGCAGCTTGGCAGCGCTGGCCTCCAGTGTCATTTGCTCTGCCAGCAGAATCGCCAGGCTGTAGGCTTCTTCGCCGGTGGAACAACCGGCCGACCAGACACGAATTTCTTCTCGATGAGGCAGTTCGTCTTGCAGCGATTTCAGCAGGTTGGGCACAACGTCGCGTTCCAGTGCTTCAAATGCCTCGCGGTCGCGGAAAAAATTGGTCACGCCGATCAGCATGTCGCCCAGCAAGGCTTTGGTTTCTTCCGGGTGTGCTTGCAGGTATTCGTAGTACGAGGCCAGGTCTGGCTGTGCTGTGACTTGCAGGCGGCGTTCAATTCGACGCAGTACTGTTGCGCGTTTGTAGTGCTTGAAATCGTGGCCGGTTCCGGCACGCAATTGCAGCAATATGTCCTGCAGCATTTGCTCGGCGACAACGGCATCCCGTTCGGTAGGAGGAGCGATAATCCTGAAATCGGGGTCGTTGCTGGTGGGCAGGGTGATGGCCTGCGAGTTGCGCCATAGCTCCATGAGCTTTTGTGGCATCTCTACGACGGGCAGCACCAAATCGACCATTTGCGTGTCGATGGCGGCGCGGGGCATACCGTCGAACTCGGCATCTTCCGGCGCCTGGACCAATGTCACACCGCCTTGCTCCTTGATCCTCGAAAGGCCCACCGCACCGTCAGAACCCGTGCCCGAAAGCACCAGGCAAAAGGCGCGTTCCTTGTGCACGTCGGCCAAGTCCCGAAAAAACAGATCAATAGCGGTGTGCAGCCCGGGCTTGCGATCGGACGGCGTCACGCAAATGTAGCCATCGTTCATGGCCAGGCTGTGTGCCGGGGAAATGACGTAAACCGTGTTTTTTTCGATCGCGACGGTTTCAGTCACCTGCCGCACCGGCATTTTGGTGACCTCCTGAATGATCCGGTCGGCGATGCTTCGATGGTCAGGCGACAAATGAAGGATGACGACGAAGGCCATGCCATTGTTATGGGGCATGTGTTCGAAAAATGACTTGATCGCCTGCAAGCCGCCGGCAGACGCGCCGATACCAACCACGGGAAAGTCCAGGGAGCTGGGTGTCAGCTCTCCGCGCTGTGGAATACTGGGTGAGGGCTTCGTAGACGTCTTCATTAACAAACCTTAAATGCTGCAGCACAAATGCCGACACCAGGCCGAACGGATTTCATATCAGGACAAGGATAATGCGCTTGGAGGTGCATTGCGAAACCACAATAGCCCAACTCTGATAATAGATCAGCCTAGTCGAAGATTGCCTTTCTCGGTCATTCGCGACTGGCGTCCCAAGGGCGCGGTAGCCCGATATGCAGGGTTTTATCGACGATTATCAGTTCTGAGGCGCTCTTTCAACGGCGACTTCCGTGAGTGCCATAGAGAAGCTTCGTAGACCCATGATTTACGGAGCTTTTTTATTTTCAGTGGCGGTACGATTTTGTCTGGAAAAACACTAATGCGTCCTTGCTTCACCGGGAAGGGATGTATATATTTCCACCCTCTGATTCACCGCGCTACCGCCCGAATGGCGAAACTGGTAGACGCATGGGACTTAAAATCCCCCGCTCGTAAGGGCGTGCCGGTTCGATTCCGGCTTCGGGCACCATGAATATCAAGGGCTTGCATGAGATTTCTCATGCAAGCCCTTATTTTTTGCTCTGCAAAACCTGATCAGCTCAATGGATTTGGTTTACTCAGCAATATTTGTCATTTGCCAACGATCCCGGCTTGCGTCGATCTGCCCCGCAAGGATTACCGCTGTTGATCAGCCGTCTTTCCAGCAAAATATTTTGCAACGCCTGGCGGTCTGTGGGGGCCAGTTGATGTTCTCGCTCCTTGAGCTCAAGCAGGATCGGGTTGGACCACTGGCGATAGGTTTGTTCGGCACTACGAATGGATGACATCGTTTCCTCCATGATAGGGCTTGCTCTGCTGAAGGCGTTGCAGTTCGATACGAAAGAGACGCTAGCCGAGTCTGCCTGTTGCCGCCAATGCTGTACGTCGGACTGAGGTTTCGCTGGTCCGGAACCCGCTCGGCCTGTTCAGCTATTTGGCTTTCCAGCTGCCACCGCCCGTCTCGCAATCGATCTTCGCTTGCGCCAGGTTTTCGGCGTTGTAGTAATACGTCGAGATCTGCGCGTTGGCGGGGATGTTCAGTGCTTTGCTGCTCTTGTCTTTGCTGGTCGACTGCGGATTGGCCAGCGATTCCGGGGTCAGTGTGCCCACGCATGTGGCTTTGTACTGATCGCCGCACTGAGCGACTTTTTTCTTGGTGCTGCTGAGCATTTCCCTGCTTTCGTTGCTGCACGACCAATCGATGGCGTCGACCGGCATGTTTTCGTATTCGTAACAGGTGTGGGATTCGATGACCGGAACGGAAGGGCTCTGTGAGCGGGTGATGACGTCACAGCCTTGGGCCATTGCCAGGGCAGGGCACAGACTGACGATCAGCAGCAGAAGTCGACTGTTCATGCGAATTTCCTCTCCGATAGCCCGCTTGATGCAGGGGTCTACAGAATTTGAAATGCAATCGGCTGGCGCGTTCAATCGGTGTTGATTGGAGGTGCTTGGCGGCTGATCCAATCGATTCAACCGCCAAACGGATGAGCTAAACGAAAGGTTGACCCGTAAATCCACGGGGTAACCGTTGCAGGCCAGCCATGGCGGTGAGTCGTTCTGTCCATGCCTGGCGCCAGTCGTTCACCGTGTGTACGGTTTTGGCCTTGCGTGCAGCGCGACGGGCTGCGTTGCGCTCGGATTTGCGTGCTTCCTTGTACGCTTCGGTGTTGCGGCAACTTCTGCATTTGACCCGGTTGAGTTCTCGGGTCGAGGTGAGGTTGCTGCCCTTGTGACCGCAGGCCAAGTGCCCGCTGATTTTGAAGTGGGTAACCATCAAACGTCTCCTTCGCGACGTGTGATCGTTGGACCGCGTGTAAACATTGACGTTCGCCGCTTCGCTTGGGCAAAAAAATCCCGGCGAGTGGCCGGGTGGGCGTTGCACGAAAGAGTCAGGCAGGCACATGCCCGGTGACGAGGTTGTCGCCGATCATGTGTCCTGCATCAGGCTGTGTTGCGCATCGGATGTCCGGATCAAATCATCTGAACCGTGGCAGTGGCCGATCGACAGGCTTGAGCGAAGACAGCGTATTGCGGATCAGCGGCGTGTCCTTTTCGATGTCGTTCAGGCGATCACGAATTCTGAGGGCAGTCGGATGTCCGCCTTGATGGTCGACCCAATCGGCGATTTCCTTGCAAGCTGCGGCCAAGCGAACCTGGCGGGAATCGAGCAGAGTGAGCAGGGTGGTGATGGACTCTTTTTCGGACATGGGAAACACCTCCGTTGAAGACACCTGGCAGGGCAGTAAAAAGCCCGCGGGGAGCGAGCTTTCTACCGATGGGCGCTGGTCCTTCAGCTCTCTTCAGTATAGACCCGTAACAGGCCCGGCGAAGCTCATCAACCTTGCTGGGCCGTGATTTTTGATCGAGCGTTCAGCTGTCGGCAAACACGCCGCGCATCCTCTTCAAGATCGTAGCCGTCACCGATGAAACCGTTGGTGCGGCTATCGGCGATGCGGTACCAGACAGCGGAAACAGGTGGCGGGTGAGCGGTTTCTCCGGCCCGACGGCCGTGAATGATGATCTTGTTGCATCGCTTGACGACGAATATGTCTTCCATGGCTTCACCGCAGCTGATTCATGTACAGATCAACTATAGAAGTCATTTGTAATCGTGCAAAAAACAGGCAGGTCAATTCGTCGGTTCAGTAGCGAGTTTCTCCAACAGCATCGCCAGCCCGACTTCCTCGGCGCGCAGGCCCTTGCGCGTTCTCGGCCTGGGCAACTGGGCCAATGCGCCCAGTAAGAAACCGTCGAGCACACCGGGATGGATGTAGCACTTGCGACAGACTGCCGGGGTGTTGCCCAACTGTTTGGCGACGTTTTTTACCATCTCCACCATGTGCCGTTTGGCCTCGGATTCGGGTTGCCACTGCAACTTGCGCAATACCGCCAGTGCCAGCACGCTTCCGGCCCAGGTGCGGTAATCCTTGGCGGTGAAGTCGGCGCCGGTCAGGGTTTGCAGGTAAGCGTTGACGTCGGCGGAGGTGATGCTGTGTCGCTCGCCATTTTCATCGAGGTATTGAAAAAGGTTTTGCCCGGGGATTTCCTGGCACCGCTTGATGATCCGCGCCAGGCGACGGTCTTTCACGGTGATTTGATGTTCCACGCCACTCTTGCCGCGGAACTGGAACTGGATCGCACTGCCGTTGACCTCCACATGCCGGCTGCGCAAGGTGGTCAAACCGTAAGAACGGTTGTCCCGTGCGTATTGTGTATTGCCGACACGGATCAGCGTGGCATCGAGCAACGTGATGACGGTGGCCATGACTTTGTCGCGGCTGAAGCCGGGAGCGGCCAGTAAGGCTTCCAGTTGCTTGCGCAGTTTTGGCAATGCCTGGCCGAAATCTCTCAAACGCGAGTATTTGTCGGTGTCGCGCACCTCGCGCCAGCGCGGGTGATAGCGATATTGCTTGCGACCACGGGCGTCGCGCCCGGTGGCCTGCAAATGGCCGCGCGGGTCGGTGCAAATCCATACGTCGGTGTAGGCCGGTGGCACGGCGAGGGCATTGATGCGCCGGATTTCCTCCGGGTCGCTGATGCGTTGACCGGCCGGATCGAAGTAGCAGAATTTACCGCGCAGCTTCTTGCGGGTGATCCCGGGTTGAGTGTCATCGACGTAATGCAGGTCGGCAGGCAGCGCATCGGGCATGGCGATTGTCCTTGGCAGGTGATCATGGGCCGTTACAGCCATTGACCCCACGCCGATGCAGTCGTGCCGAGAAGTTATGCCAGCACGGCTACGGCCTTGATCTGTGCCCAGAGTTGCTGGCCCGGATGGATGTTCATCTGATCACGGGAGTACCGGGTGATCCGCGCCAGCAATGGCGTCCCCGCAGCGTCCAGCCGAATCAGTACATGGGCGGCATTGTCGGCATTCATTTCATTGACGACGGTGACCGGCAGGCGGTTGAGGATGCTGCTTTGCTCGACACCGTGCAGGCTGAGGCTGACATCCCGCGCCTGCACTTTGCAGCGCAATGCCTGACCCGGGGTCATGGGCGTATGCGCTACGCGGATCGTCAGCGCCGAGTCGGGCAATTGCAGGGTCAGCAATTGGTAATCGGCGTCATAGCGGCTGACACGGCCTTCAATCATCACACCGGCGTCATTACCCATTGCCAGCGGCAAGTCCAGTCGCGCGAGCATCTGGCCGATAGGGCCGCTGGCCAATGCCTGGCCTTCGCTGAGCAATACAATGTGGTCGGCCAGTTGCGCCACTTCATCCTGGGAGTGACTGACATACAGCACCGGAATGTCCAACTCATCGTGCAGCCGTTGCAGATAAGGCAGGATTTCGCTTTTGCGCTTGGCATCGAGCGCCGCCAGCGGTTCGTCCATCAGCAACAGTCTGGGGCTGGTGAGCAGGGCGCGGGCAATGCCCACACGTTGCCGTTCACCGCCCGACAAATGTTGCGGATGTCGATCCAGCAGCTGACCGATACCCAGTAACTCGGTGGCATGGGCCATGTCGACCCGGCGCTGTTGTTTGGGGATGCGTTTAAGGCCGAATTCCAGGTTGGCCAACACGGACAGATGAGGGAACAGACTGGCTTCCTGAAACACGTAGCCCAGGGCGCGCTTGTGTGGCGCGACGAAGAGGTCGTTTGCGCTGTCCTGCCAGACTTCGTCGTTGACCTGGACGAAACCCTGATCAGCCCGCTCCAGCCCTGCGATGCAGCGCAGGCACGTGGTCTTGCCCGAACCGGAATGGCCATAAAGCGCCGTAACGCCGCGGCCGGGCAGCTGCAAATCGAGATCAAGGGCAAATCCCGAGTAATTCAACTTCAGGCGCGTGTCAATCATCGGTCAGCTCCATCCCGCTTTGGTTTTACGGCTGGAGTACAGCACCAGCAAGACCGCAAAAGAGAACACCAGCATCGCCCCGGACAGCCAATGGGCCTGGGCGTATTCCATGGCTTCGACGTGGTCATAGATCTGCACCGAAACCACGCGGGTCTTGTCGGGAATGTTGCCGCCGATCATCAGCACCACGCCAAACTCACCCACGGTATGGGCAAAGCCAAGGATCGCAGCGGTGATGAAGCCGGGGCGGGCCAGCGGCAGCGTTACGCTGAAGAAGGTGTCCCAGGGATTGGCGCGCAAAGTCGCCGCCACCTCCAGCGGTCGAGTGCCGATGGCGGAGAACGCGTTCTGCAAGGGCTGAACCACAAACGGCATCGAATACAGCACCGAGCCGATCACCAGCCCGGCGAAACTGAACGTCAGGGTGCCGAGCCCCAGTGACTGGGTGAACTGGCCGACAAACCCGTGGGGGCCAAGCGCGAGCAGCAGGTAAAAACCAATCACCGTGGGCGGCAGCACCAGGGGCAGGGCGACGATCGCCCCGACCGGGCCGCGCAACCAGGATTGGGTTCGCGACAGCCATAACGCCAACGGAGTGCCGATGATCAACAGGATGACGGTCGTCAGGGACGCCAGTTTCAGGGTCAGCCAGATGGCGGAAAAATCGGCACTCGTCAGGGTCATTTAGCGTTGGTAACCGTAGGACTTGATGACAGCCGCGGCTTTCGGCCCCTTGAGGTAGTCAACCAGTGCCTTGGCGGCCGGGTTGTCTTTACCTTTGTTGAGGATGACCGCGTCTTGTTTGATCGGGTCGTGCAGTTCAGCCGGCACGATCCACGCCGAACCGTGGGTGACTTTGCCGTCTTTGTAGATCTGCGACAAGGCAACGAAGCCCAGTTCGGCGTTGCCGGTGGATACGAACTGGAAGGCCTGGGTGATGTTCTGGCCTTCGACGATCTTGTCCTTGACCTTGTCGGTCAGGCCCTGTTTGGCCAAAACCTGCGTGGCGGCGAGTCCATAAGGCGCAGCTTTGGGGTTGGCGATGGACAGGTGCTGATACGCGTTGTTTTTCAGCACATCACCCTGGGCATCGACATAACCGTCTTTGGCCGACCAAAGTGCCAGGGTACCGATGGCGTAGGTGAAGCGCGAGCCCTTGACCGTGTCACCTTCTTTCTCGAGTTTTTCCGGGGTGGTGTCGTCCGCTGAAAGGAACACTTCGAACGGTGCGCCGTTTTTGATCTGCGTATAGAACTGGCCTGTTGCTCCGAACGAGGTCACCAGTGTGTGGCCGGTGTCTTTCTCGAAGTCCGCTGCAATCGCCTGAATAGGTGCGCTGAAGTTGGCAGCCACCGCGACCTGGACTTCATTCGCTTGGGCAACGCCAGCAGTGAATGCGGCGAGCAAAGTGGCCAGGCAAGCAGGGGCTAACCGTGGGGTACCAATGGTCATGAAGCGGCTCCATTACAGGCGAATGATTCGAGGGTGACTCGCTATATACGCGAATATATAGCGAAACGCCTGCAAACGGAACGCCGTGGATAAGAGCCCTGGTCAGGCTAGCGGTGCAGCAGTTTTGCCAGGCCTTCTTCAGCCAAGCGCCGGGTCAGTTCTGCGCTGGTCAATTCCATGCCCAAGGTAAACGCCTGCCCGGCCCAGAGATTGCTGAAGTCAGCTTCGCCTTTGGCGCGCAATGGCATCAGCGCACCGCCAGCCAGTGGAAAGGCCGGAGCCTTGGCATTCATTGGCCCAAGTTCGTGCATGACCCGGTTGAATATCCCTCGCGCCGCACGTCCGGTAAAAATGTTGGTCAGGGCCGTTTCGCTTTCCTTGGCGGTGCGCAAGGCCTTGTGATGGGAGGCACTGACCTTGGCTTCCGGTGTAAACAGATACGCCGTGCCCACTTGCACCGCTGAAGCTCCCAGCATGAAAGCCGCCGCAACACCTCGCGCATCGGCAATGCCACCCGCGGCGATCACCGGGACCTTCACGGCATCGACAACCTGCGGCACCAGGGCAAAAGTGCCCACCTGGCTGCTGAGGTCATCGCTGAGAAACATCCCGCGATGGCCACCGGCTTCGTAGCCCATGGCAATGATTGCGTCACAACCATGCTGTTCCAGCCAAACGGCTTCTTCGACAGTGGTGGCCGATGACAGCACTTTGGCTCCGGTAGCTTTTACGCGATCGAGCAGGGACTGTTCCGGCAGGCCAAAGTGAAAACTCACCACTTCAGGGCGGAACGCTTCGATCACTTCGCAGGCAGCGGCATCGAACGGCGCGCGATTGGATACGGGTGTCGGCGCATCGAAATCGACACCCAGCTCGCGGTAATAGGGTTGCAACAGGTTTTTCCAGTCTTGCGCGCGTTGCTCGTCGACGGGTGGCGGTTGATGGCAGAAAAAGTTGACGTTGATCGGACGCTGGCACTGTAGCCGGATGGTCTTCAATTCATCGCGCAACTGATCGACAGTCAGCATGGCCGCTGGCATTGAACCGAGGCCGCCGGCGTTGCTCGCGGCGATGACCATCGAAGAGTGGGTGGCACCGGCCATGGGCGCCTGAATGATCGGCAGTTCGATCCCGAGCAAGTCAAGAATGCGGGTGTCTGGCCATTGACTCATTTTGATGTCCTCCGACGTTCAGCCCGGGCAGGGCAGCAGAAAAGATTTGTAGCAGCAATGCTTGAGTCAAGGCCAGCGATGTTTGCTGACGGTAGCGCCGCAGGTCATGGCCAACCCCCTGTTTGGCTATTTGGCTTAAAGTCGAGTACGGGGATTTTTTGCGATGTGGTATCTAAATCACACCACAATGGGGTGATCTCACCAGGAGGCAGTCATGTTCCAAGGTATTTTGATCGACAAAGACGAAAGCGGTTACCGGGCCACACTGCAACAGATCAATGACGATCAACTGCCCGAGGGCGATGTAACGGTGCGCGTGGCGTACAGCACGTTGAACTTCAAGGACGGCCTTGCGATCACTGGCAGCAGCCCGGTGGTGCGAAAATTCCCCATGGTGCCCGGGATCGATCTGGCGGGAACCGTCGAAGTCAGTGGGCATCCGGACTATAAGGCCGGCGACAAAGTCCTGCTCAATGGCTGGGGTGTCGGTGAAGGGCATTGGGGCGGTCTGGCCCAGAAAGCCCGCTTGAATGGAGATTGGTTGATACCGCTGCCAGCGGCATTCACTGCTGCTCAGGCAATGGCCATCGGCACGGCGGGTTACACGGCGATGCTGTGCATCCTGGCGCTTGAGCACAACGGCGTAACGCCCGAGCAAGGTGAAATCCTGGTCACGGGTGCCAATGGCGGCGTCGGCAGCTTTGCCATCGCGCTACTGAGTCGCTTGGGTTATCGAGTGGTCGCGTCCACTGGGCGCACGTCCGAGCACGACTATTTGAAACAATTGGGCGCCAGTGAAATCATTGACCGCGCGACATTGTCGGAGCCGGGCAAGCCTCTGGCGAAGGAGCGTTGGGCGGGCGTGATCGATTCGGTCGGCAGCCACACCCTTGCCAATGCCTGCGCCAGCACCAAGGCCAATGGCACGGTGGCCGCATGCGGGCTGGCGCAAGGCATGGATTTCCCGGCATCGGTTGCGCCATTCATTTTGCGCGGCGTGACCCTGGCGGGTATCAACAGCGTGACGCAACCCAAGGCCAAGCGTGTGGAAGCCTGGCGCCGTCTGGCCCAGGATCTGGACTTCAATCTGTTGCCACTGATCAGCCACGAGATCGCATTGAGCGAAGCAATAGACGCGGCGCCGCGTTTATTGGCCGGACAGTTGCGCGGTCGGGTTGTCGTGGATGTGAATCGCTGAGGCGTTCGCCTGGAAAAGCTGTCGCAACCTGCGGCAGCGCCTGCACAGATCTACTGCGATTCGCGCTCCAACAACTGCCGTTTGCGCTCCACGCCCCAACGATATCCCGAAAGATTGCCATCGCTGCGCACCACGCGATGGCAAGGGATCGCCACAGCCAGGCTGTTAGCGCCACAGGCTTGCGCTACCGCGCGAACCGCTTTTGGCGCGCCGATGCACTGGGCAATCTCGGCGTAGCTGGCGGTGCTGCCGACTGGAATGTCCCGCAAGGCCTGCCAGACGCGCTCCTGAAATGCTGTGCCGCGCACGTCCAGCGGCAAGTCGAGGCCAAGCGCCGGCTTCTCGATGAAGCCGACAACCTGGGCAATCAGGCGCTCGAAGTCCTGGTCGGCGCCAATCAGATTGGCTCGGCGAAACTTGTCCTGCAGATCGCACACCAGCTGATGCGGATCATCGCCCAGCAGAATCGCGCAAACCCCGCGCTCGCTTTGCGCCACCAGAATCGCCCCAAGTGAACACTGACCGACGGCAAAGCGAATGTCGTTGTTGTGGCCCGCTGCGCGGTACTCGGCGGGTTTCATGCCCAGAAGCTGATCGGCTGCCTCGTAGAAACGACTGTTGGAATTGAAGCCCGCGTCGTACAACGCCTCGGTCACAGAATTGCCATCCGCCAGGCGCTCGCGCACGCGGCGGGAGCGATGGGCAGCGGCGTAGCCTTTTGGGGTCAGGCCGGTGACGGCCTTGAAGACCCGGTGGAAGTGAAAGCTGCTCAGGCCGGCGACGTCTGCCAGTTCGCCGAGGGCCGGCAGCGTCTCGGCGTTTTCAATCTGCCGACACGCAGCGGCCACGGTGGCGGCATGCTGCGCGGCGATGTCGCTTTGATCCTTGGCAGCGCGTTTGCTTGGTCTGTAACCCGCTGCTTGAGCGAGCTCGGGGGTATCGAAGAATTCCACATTCTGCGGTTTTGGCAGGCGTGCCAGGCTGCTGGGATTGCAGTAGATGCCGGTGGTTTTCACCGCGTAGACAAACTGCCCGTCGGCTTGCGGGTCACGCGCTACGACGGCGGCCCAGCGAGGATCGTTTTCGGTGGAGATTTTTTTCGATTGGCTTGTCATGGCTAGATGTCCGTTGACCCGTTTCCTGCAGGTTAACCACGCGACCGTGTCGTCACACTCCGCTGCTTGCGCTCAAATTCCAAGGCTTCAGCCCGCGGTACGAAAGGTGAAGTTGATCCGTTGTTCACCCAGGCGCGGATGATGTCCTGGCTTGATGGGCAGAACGCCGTGATAGCGCAAGCGATCGACACCGCCCCACACCACGATGTCGCCGTGCAACAGCGGCACTCTTCGGCTCTTGTCGCTGCGTTCAAAACCGCCAAACAGGAACATGGCGGGCAAGCCCAGGGAAACCGAAACGATGGGCGCAGCGTAGGAGCTTTCGTTTTTGTCCTGATGCAAAGACATCTTCGACCCAGGAATATAACGATTAATCAGGCAGGAATCCGGGACGAATTCGGCAAACCCTGCTTCTCGCGCCGCCGCCTGCGCCAACTGAAAAAACACCTCAGGCATGGCGGGCCAGGGGTGCCCGGTCTGCGGATCGATTCGGCTATAGCGGTAACCGCTGCGGTCAGTGGTCCAGCCAAGCGTGCCGCAACTGCTCAGGGCAACTGACATGGTAAAGCCGCCAGGCGTGACCATCTGCCGGAACGGCGCTGCCGCCAGCACCGATTCCAGTGCGGGCAGCAACCGATCCAGCCAGAGCAAGGCAAAACCTCGCAGCACGCAGGACTGTTCGCCGATCTGTTCGCAGCGGGGCGCCTGTTGAGGCTCCGCGTCAGCGAACAAATCAAGAAGGGGTGGTTTCATGGCATTCATAACGCATCGTGAAAGATGATGTTACAACGCTTTGCTGACACTGATGTCGCTGATGACGTCTTCGGTTTGGCCATGAATAGCATCCAGCGCCGCCTTGGCTTCTGCCTCGCTGCCATTTTCCAGTTGGGCAAACTCGAAACGACGTTCGCCGTTGAGCTTGTACTTGATGACGTATTTGGTCGTTTGAGCCACGGTCATACCTGTCTATGTGCGTAGTGAAGCGCCACTCAGCTCAATTTCGTGCTGGAGCGGCGGATGATCTTGATCGAATGGGTCAGGGTCGGTTTACGGGTCACGCTGATCGCCCGGCGGTTGACGGTGTCGATGGTGATGTTCCAGAAACCGGTGCTCGGCGCGGTGATGCGGGCCGGGAACGTATCGAACGCGCCGCCGTGGTAAGTGTGACGGCCGCCATTCTTGAAGCTGCGGAAGTTGGCGTCGTTCATCAAACGGATGTTGCACATCTGCGAACATTGAATGACGACGATGTCGTCTTCGTTGAGGTGCTCGCGTTGGTGAATGAATTTCATGGGCGCCTCCAGAAGGGCTTTTACTACAAAATCAAAACGATACAAGGCAATGCGCGCAGTTTATCAGCCCTGACACCTGAAAATCCGGCCGCCGGGCTGCGCTTTGGTAATTAAAAACAGTTATTTCACATTCGATGAGTGATAAATGCTCCCGGCCTTGGAGAAAAACCGTATCGGTGCTGTCGGAGGGTCTTTATCGGAGATTTCGTATGAAGTGGGGTGCGTGGGTCCTGCCATTGGTCTTGGCAATGAGTGGTTGTGCAAGCGTCTCGGACATCAACGAAACGTTGCCCACCATGAGTGTGATTTCAGGCAAGAAACCTCATGAATACGCGCAATGCCTGGGCGAAAAGCTCGCCGACAGTCGCGGCGCCTTGCAAGTCGAATCGCAGAAAGATGGGGTGCGGGTAATCGTTCCGCAGAAGCTTTCATCAGGTCCGGCGGCCGTTTTCGATATCGAAGAACGCTCCGGTGGCAGCAGTATCAAGCTGCATGAACGTATTTCCAATGTGCCGTTACGCCCTTGGGATGTGCGCAATGCCGCCACAGCCTGCATTTCTGGCTGATAAACTGTCGACCCTACACATCGATGCCGCCAAAGCGACGCTTTGGCGGCATTTGTCATTTCTGGAGTCGGGCATGAAGCGAGAGCGGGTACGGGAGCGGCACGCAGAGGGGCATATCTGTGCCACCCATGTGATTCAGAATCCGGCCGATCCGGGGGAATGGATCGTGTTTTTCAAGAAAAGCGCCGGGCGCAGTTTTTTCCTGGTGGATGACAACGACGAAGTCGAGTCCTTCAGCAGTCTCGATGATCTGATCGAGACCGTGCGTGGCCTCGGGATCAAATTCGCCGAAATCCATATATAAGGCGGGCAAGCTGCCTTATTTGCAGACCACCACGACATTACGGTTCTTGTAGTTACCGACATCGACGCCCAGGGTTTTATCGCTCTCCGCTGGCGCCGGGCTGCCGTCAGTGCCAACGATGCGGTAACCGGTGCCGGCACAGGATGCATCGGCCTTTTCGTAACAGGTCGCCCAGGAGTTCGCTTCTCCTGAGCAATCAATCGCCAAGCCTTGCTCACCGTTATTCAGGTAGGTGGTTTCGGATGTTGCACAGCCACCGAGGGCCAATACCGCAATCAGCGGCAAAAATTTAGTCATGTCGTAGTCGTCCTCAGGAGGGGTAGGCAAATGCTGTGACAGCGCCAGTTGCAAAAGGTTATAGCCAAAGGCCACTTCTTCTACAAAAAGCACAAAAAAGCCCTACGCAATGGCAGGGCTGCGGGCGTGTCAGGCCTCGATCAATTCTTGTCCTTGCCGCGGCGCTTGGGTTCCGGGTGTTCAAGTTCCAGCACCGATGCCACTTCGATTGCCAGGGCTTCGGTTGGGAAAGGCCCGGCAATATTCTCGCCGTTGACGCTGGCGACCCACCATTGGCCGTCTTTCGCCTTGTTGATCAAGAATCCGTTGACGCTTTTTGCTGCCGACATCTATCTGCCTCGTTGGCTGGTTCAATCGCGCCATGATAGCGCCAAACGCACCTGACGGGTGCCAATGGGTGTAGGGTGGTGCGTTTGTTGACAATTGATAACCGTGCAAGTCTGCCGGTCTCTGCTATCAATAAGAGGCGACGCAGCGATCTGCGCGGATCCGTGCGGAACTATCCGCTCGAATATTTCTCTATGTTGACATCGGTTAGCCAGTGCGGGGCATTGTAAGGTGCACGCCGCCTGATTAGACTGCGCCGAAACTCGTACACACAGCCCTTTCAAGGACTTATATGATCAAGAAATGCTTGTTCCCAGCAGCCGGTTACGGTACTCGCTTCCTGCCAGCGACTAAAGCCATGCCCAAAGAAATGCTGCCGGTGGTAAACAAGCCACTGATCCAGTACGGCGTCGAAGAAGCACTGGATGCCGGTTTGACCGAAATCTCCATCGTCACCGGTCGTGGCAAGCGCGCTCTTGAAGACCATTTCGACATCAGCTACGAGCTGGAAAACCAGATCAAGGGCACCGACAAGGA
>NZ_RCNW01000251.1:0-2328 GCF_004307605.1 Pseudomonas sp. Sample_24 | reverse complement strand
CGGGTCATTCCCGGGCGTAACTGGTCTATCATGTCCTGCGTGACGACATTGCCCTGCTGGATGTCGATTTTGTAAACCCCGGGGAATGAACAACCGGCGAGTGCGAGCAGTCCCACAAAGGTGAAACTGGTTAGCAAGAGCTTGGTGTTTTGCATCGGTGGGCGACTTCCACTATCTTGGCTGGGACAACGTAAACGCCGATCATACCCGCATTAAGAGAAGCTGCGAAGCAGCATCGCGAGAAAGCTGACCATGGTTGAAAATAGCGAACTACGCAAAGCCGGCCTCAAAGTGACCCTGCCACGGGTCAAGATTCTGCAAATGCTCGATTCCGCCGAGCAACGCCACATGAGCGCTGAAGATGTCTATAAGGCGCTGATGGAGGCTGGCGAGGACGTCGGTCTGGCCACGGTTTACCGTGTACTGACCCAGTTCGAGGCAGCTGGCCTTGTGGTGCGGCACAACTTCGACGGAGGCCATGCGGTCTTCGAACTGGACGACGGCAAGCATCACGACCATATGGTCAACGTCGAAACCAGTGAAGTGATCGAATTCTTCGACGAAGAAATCGAGCGCCTGCAGAAAGCCATCGTCGACAAGTACGGCTTCGAGATGGTTGATCACAATCTGGTGCTGTACGTACGCAAGAAAAAGTAAGCATGTCGCGCGAACCTGGTTCGCGATACGAACGAAGGCGACCTCTGGGTCGCCTTCGTGCTTTCTGCCCGCCTTAAACCTTCGCAGTCACCACCATTTTCTTGGCGTGAGCCAGAGATTCCTTGGTGAGATCGATACCACCCAGCATTCGTGCGACTTCTTCGACTCGATCGTTTTTGCTCAGCTTGGAGACGGCGGTGCGAGTGGCGTCCTCGCCCCGCACTTTGTGCACAAATAGATGTTGGTGCCCCTGCGCAGCCACTTGTGGCAAGTGAGTCACGGTCAGTACCTGCCCGCGCTCGCCAAGTCGACGCAGCAACTGGCCTACAATTTCGGCGGTCGGGCCACCAATGCCTACGTCCACTTCGTCGAACACCAGGGTTGGCACGCGTGATGTTTGTGCGGTAATGACCTGAATCGCCAGGCTGATCCGTGACAGCTCACCGCCAGAAGCCACTTTCGCCAGGGCCTTCAATGGCTGTCCCGGGTTTGCACTGACCAGCAGTTCTACCTGTTCGAGGCCATTCGGTAAAAGTTCGTTACTGTTGTTGGGGCGAAGCTCGATAGTGAAACGCCCTCCGGGCATGCCCAGGCGCTGGATTTCCTGCTCCACGGCGCTGGCCAGGCTGCTCGATGCCTGGTGGCGCAGATCACTCAGCTCCCGGGCTTTCTCCTGATAATGACGGGCATAGGACGCCAATTCGTCGCTCAGCCGCTCGATGGATTCATCGTTGGCATTCAGGGTTTCGATTTCGTCCAGCAGGCGCTGCTGCATCTCCGCGACCTCGGTGGGCTGGATGCGATGTTTGCGCGCCATGGTGTAGATCGCGTCGAGACGTTCTTCCAGAAACTGAAGGCGGGCCGGGTCGGCATCGAAATTGTCGAGGAAACGGTTTAGCTCGCCCACGGCCTCCTCAACCTGAATCTGTGCACTGGTCAGCAGGCTGCTGGCTTCGCCGAGCGCGCCGATGGAGCTATTCACGCTCGACAGGCGGTTGAGGCTGGCGGTGAGGGCATTCAATACATTGCCGGAATCACTTTCACTGCATTGCTCGACCACCTGCCGGCAGATCCCCAGCAAGGTTTCGGCATTGGTCAGGTTTTTGTGTTCCTGTTCCAGCTGTTCCAGCTCGTTATCACCCAGGCCGAGGTTTTCCAGTTCTTCAAGCTGATAACTGAGCAGTTGGTGGCGGGCGCGTTGCTCATCGCCGGAGTTGGAAAGGCGTTCGAGTTCCTGATGGGTCTGGCGCCAGCGTTGGGCGGCGAGCTGGACCTGGCGGGCGAGATCGGTCGCCCCGGCATACTCGTCGAGCAGGCGGCGATGGGTGTCGGTCTTGAGCAAGGATTGGTGTTCATGCTGGCTGTGGATGTCGATCAGCAGTTCGCCCAGCGCCTTGAGGTCGCCGAGCGGGCAGGGCGTACCGTTGATGTAGCCGCGCGAGCGTCCTTCGGCGGTGATCACCCGGCGCAGGATGCACGGGCCGTCGTTCTCGAGATCGCGCTCGGCCAGCCAGGTGCTGGCTTCCGGGATATCAGCCAGGTCGAAGGTGGCCAGGATATCGGCCTTGTCTGCGCCGGGGCGGACCACGCCGCTGTCGGCGCGGTCGCCCAGGGTAAGGCCCAGGGCGTCGAGCATGATCGACTTGCCGGCGCCGGTTTCCCCTGTGATCA